>JAFTMF010000093.1 GCA_017452565.1 Clostridia bacterium | reverse complement strand
TTCTTGTCTCTTGTTTTTCATGGGTTCTCCTGTTCCTATCAAGGGAGATGATCGACTGTAGGGATGATACTGAGTTCTTTTTGTTTGCGAAAATAGGCTAAATATTCTATATTTCCATCTCCACCCGTGATAGGGGAGACAGCGATAGCAATGGGTGAAAGCCCTGCCGTCATAGCGGATGCCATTACGCGGCGGGCCGCTTCTCTGCGGGCTTTGGGGTTCTTCACAATGCCGCCTTTGCCAAGATTCTCCCGTCCTACCTCAAACTGAGGTTTGATAAGGCTGACGAAAACGCCGCCATCCTTGAGGATCGAGGCAATGGGAGCGTGCAACAGCGTTTGGGAGATAAACGACACGTCTGTTACCACAAGATCCACCGCCTCGCCAAGATGGGCGGGGGTGAGGTTTCTTGCATTGAAGGATTCCATCGACACCACGCGGGGGTCTGAGCGGAGCTTTTCGTGTAGCTGATCCCTGCCGCTGTCGATGGCGTATACCTTGACCGCTCCCTCCTGAAGGAGACAATCGGTAAAGCCGCCGGTGGATGCACCGATATCGGCACAGATCATTCCCTTGGGCGAGAGCGCGAAGGCATCCAGTGCGCCCTTCAGCTTCAGACCGCCTCGGCTGACGTAGGGGATCAGTTCCCCATCCGCTTCTACGGTTGCCCCGTCGGGGACGTCGAAAGAGGGTTTCTTTTGAACAGTGCCATTCACACGAATCAGTCCCGCCTCGATCATACGGGCGGCAAGGGTACGGCTGTCTGCAAAGCCGTTTTCGGCAAGATACTTGTCCAGTCGCATATCAGTTCTTCCGCTCGGTAAGGTAATCGGCAAGAGCGGTGAGAACGCCGTCCCTGTCATAGGGTTCTACCGCTTCCTTGGCTTTGTCGGTAATGGCTTTGGCAAGGCCTTCTGCCGTTTCGAGAGGCATAAAGGTGAGATAGGTTGACTTTTTATTTTTCTGATCGCTGCCAATGTCCTTGCCCAGCACTTCCTTGGTGGAGGTAACGTCCAGCAGATCGTCAATGAGCTGGAAGGCACGTCCGATGCCCATACCGTAGGTGATCATGGCTTCCTCGGCTTCGCCACCCCGCTGTCCTGCGGCCAGTGCGCCCAGTCTGCAAGCGGCAATAAGCAGTGCACAGGTTTTCTTTTCGTGGATAGCCACCATAGTTTCGTAGGTGATCTCTTTCCCCTCAGAGGCCAGATCCATCTGCTGACCGCCGATCATACCGGGAGCGCCTGCCGCTTCGGCTAAGATAGCGACTGCATAGCATTTGCGCAGGGGCAGGATGCCGGGGGCATTGGCAACCAGCTCAAAGGCACGGGTGAGCAGACCGTCGCCTGCCAGCAGTGCGGTGGCTTCGCCGTAGACCTTGTGACAAGTGGGCTTGCCTCTGCGAAGATCGTCGTTGTCCATACAGGGCAGATCGTCGTGGATCAGCGAATAGGTGTGAATCATTTCCAGTGCGGCGGCGTAGATAAGGGCTTCCTCCTGCCGTCCGCCCAGGGTGCGGCAGACTTCCATAACCAGAAAAGGTCTGATTCGCTTACCGCCTGCCATAGTGCTGTATTCCATAGCTTCCCAAAGAGGCTTTTCCTCGGGAGCGGGCTCGGTGGGGACGAGGAGCTCTTTGATGAGTCCTTCCACCATCGCCGCTGATGTTTGCATTCGCTGGCTAAGCACGCTCATCCGCGGCTACCGCCTTCCGCAAAATCCTGCTCGATGAGCGTTCCGTTTCCGCCGTCCACCAGAATCTTGATGCGCTTTTCAGCGTTTTCCAGACGAGAAGAGCAAAGCTTCACCAGCTTCACGCCCTCTTCGTACAGCGTGAGCGATTCATCCAGCGGTACGTTGCCGCCTTCCAGCGCACGAACGATCTGTTCCAAGCGCGCCATTGCTTCTTCGAAATTCAGTTCGGGCGCTTCACTATGATTGATTGCCATGGTCTTTGGTTTCCTTTCCGATTACTTCGGTATAAATGGTGCCGTCAGACACCGACAGGGCGATCTTGTCGCCCACGTTTGCATCCTCCACCGAGTGGATCAGTTTGCCTTGTTCGGTAAAGGCTGCGCTATAACCTCGCAGCAACACAGCCATCGGGCTGAGTGCCTCCAATTTTGCCGTATTGGCGGCAAATCTGCGTTTCTTTTCTTCTGTTAATTTTTCCATCGCACGGACGATGCGCTGGGTGCTTGTAATCAGCTCCATCCGAGGCCCATCCAAGAGCATCATCGGCTGATTGAACACGGGACGGTCGGCAAGAGCCGCCAGATTCTGTCGGCGCAGCTTCACGCCTCGATCCAACAGCACCTGCATATGTCCCACTACGTTGTTGATTTTGCGGATGAGCTCCCGTGTTTCGGGAACTGCAAGCTCTGCCGCAGCCGAAGGGGTGGGAGCGCGCAGATCGGCAACGAAATCGCAGATGGTGAAGTCAATTTCGTGGCCTACCGCCGAGATGACGGGGATTTCCGATGCGTACACTTCCCTTGCCAGCTCTTCGCTGTTGAAGGCCCACAGATCTTCAATCGATCCACCTCCTCGGCCGATGATGATGACGTCGGCAGAGCGGGTTTCGTTGAAATATCGCAGCCCCGAGATCAGTTGAGGAGCGGCTTCCGCTCCCTGCACAAGGGTAGGATACAGCACCATCTTGGCGTAGGGGAATCGACGGGAGAGGACGTTGACGATATCTCGTACTGCCGCACCCGTAGGCGAGGTAATCACGCCCACACGGGTAGGATAGCGAGGGATCTTCTTCTTTTTTGCGGGATCAAACAGACCTTCCGCTTGTAATTTCTTTTTCAGTTGCTCGTAGGCGATGGTCAGCTCGCCCACGCCGTCGGGCTGGAGCAAGTCCACGTACACCTGATAGGAGCCGTCCCGCACGAAGGCGGAGACTCTGCCCGAGGCAATGATCTTCAGTCCGTTTTCGGGAGCGAAACGAAGGCGGGATGCCGCTGAGCGGAACATCACCGCACGAATCAGCGAGGATTCGTCTTTGATGGTAAAATAGAGATGTCCCGTTTTGTGGGCGGTGAAATTGGAGATTTCTCCCTTCACCGACAGACCGGCAAGGACTTTATCGGAATCGATGATTTCCTTCACGTACTCGTTGAGCTGAGTGACCGTGAGAATCGGACGTTCGGCCGGCATTGGCTCCCTCCTTTCGGGTATATCCACCATTCAAACCTGCGGCACAGCCAAGGAAGTGGGTGGTGGAGTCTGAGGAGGCGGGAGAAAACTTTGGCGTTTGAGATGGTTTCTCCCGCCTCTTCAGATGCAATTCCGACGAAGGAGGAATTGCTACCTTAGATGAACCATTAAACGTTTTTATATACGTAATCTCTGTCTGATCACTAACAAAGAATCTCTCTATGCATCCGCTGGGCAAGGAGCGCCACGCCTGCGGCGTTATCGGCAGAATACACGGGGGGCGCAAAGTGTGCGTATCCACGGAAGCGTTTTTGCAGTGCTTCCTTGATAAGGCTATTGCTCATCACGCCGCCAGCATAGAGGACGGGCTGCTTGCCAAATTCTGCAAATGCGTTTTCGGTGAGTTTTTCCAGCGTGCGGCAGACACTTTTCAGCACGTAGGCCGCTACCCTCTCCCGAGATTCACCGGCAGACAGCAGGGCGTCGGCTTTGTTTTCAAGACCCGACAGATTGCACTCAAGTCCACGTACGTGAGAATAGCAATCGGTGTCGGCAAAGGGCAAGGCAATCTCTTCCAGCCCCTTGCCTGCAGGAAAGGGGACGCCCATTTTCACGCCGATGCGGTCAATGACCTGCCCTGCGTTGAGATCCAGCGTACCGCCTACCTTTTCCACTTCTCTGCCTCGTACCCGAAGCAGCTCGGTAGTGCCGCCCGAGACGTGGAAGGCGAGAAAGTCCTTACCGTACAAATCCACCCTGCCTGCGCCGTAAAGCGCCGCCATCAGATGTCCCCATTGGTGGGACACTTCATAAAGCGGAACTCCGCTGAGCGATGCGATGCCGGTAGCCGCCGCTTTACCTGCAAGGAAGCAAGGCATATATGATCCCTCTACGTCACGGGGACGAGTGGAGACGCCTACTGCAACAAGCTCCTGCGCACCGATTTCGGTGAGCACTTCGGGAAGGCTTTTCACATGGGAAAATACGGCGTCCGATTGACGGATGCCGTGTTCGCCCTCCTTCACCTGCACGGGGCGCTTGACGTTGAGGATGACCTCGCCATCTTTCACCAATGCCGCAGAGGTGGTATAATTGGAGGTGTCAATCCCCAGAAAGAACTCAGCCATTGGTCTTTTTCAGTCCCTGCAGAATGGCAATCTGATTCAGCACGCCGTTGATAAATCCGGGAGACTTGTCCTCGCCGTACACTT
Source organism: Clostridia bacterium (assembly GCA_017452565.1). Classification (GTDB taxonomy): domain Bacteria; phylum Bacillota; class Clostridia; order Oscillospirales; family CAG-272; genus CAKSQF01. The sequence goes on along the minus strand of JAFTMF010000093.1, from coordinate 7,442 downwards.
TGGCAAGCTCTACCGCCTCATTGATGGCAATATGATAGGGGAGACCTGCAAAGCACATTTCATATACACCCAGTCTCAACAGAGCCAAGGTCACTCTTGCCAGACGGGCAATTTTCCAGCCCTTGGAGGCGGAGGAAATCAGCTCGTCGATTTTTTCCAGATTTTCCAGCGCGCCCTTGTAGCCGTCCCGGATATAGTCGTCATCAAGATCCCGATCGGTCTCCTGACATTCGGTTTCATACAAAACTGCCGCTTCCTCGGGGGTAGCAAAAGACATTTCAAACAGCAGGGCAAACAGTGCTTCTCTGGCTTCTCTTCTTTTCATCTTAGTCATTACGGCTGTATGCCGTTCCTTTCGGATAGATATGTTTCTAACGATATATTATACTATATTATTTTTCAATTGTCAAGACAATGGCGGTGATTTAGCGTGAATATTAACAATATGTATCTTTTTCGAACGGGGACTTGAAAAATCGCGGATTTGTGTTATAATAGGGATAACTATGAATATGTGCTATCCAAAATTACGGAGATTATTTCCATATTCAACTCGGAGTTATTATGAAACTGATTCAATTCCTGACCCGCAAAATTCTGTATCCTGCCGGCGTGATTTACATCCTGCTTACCATGGCACCTCTGTTGTTTATGACCCTCACAGATAATATGAAGCCGGCGCTGACATTGGAAAACGCTACTGCATTCCTCTGTCTGGCTCTGCTGATTGCAACCTGCAATCTTCTCTTCTCTCTGCGGCAGTTCTCGCTGTTTACCCGCGCACTGCTTCACTTCCCTGCCGTGCTGCTTTCCATCGTTGTGGTTCTGCTTTGCCACGGCGGTTACGATCTGTCGGTGAACTCTATGGTGCTGGTGATTTTGTACACCATTCTCTATTTGATCATCGTTCCGCCTATTCTGCTCATCGGCGCAAAGCTCCATCACAAAAACGCAGAGGAGAAGACCTATACCAGCATCTTCTCCCCTCGGGATTAATTCTCTGCGCTTTATTTTCGATCAGCCGGGATATGCCTCCAAGCGATGGATGGGATATCCCTGCTCTGAGAAATTCTTCTCATATTCGGTCATAATATTGCCCTCTGCCCACTCTGAATGGTGCAGATCGCGAGTAACCGCTTCCAGCCGCCAGCCTGCCTCCGGAAATTCTTCCAAAGAGAAATCAAACAACCCTACGTTGTCGGTTTTCATGCAAATCTTGCCGCATTCTGCAAGCAGAGGACGATAGACTGCCAAAAAGTCTCTGTGGGTCAGGCGACGCTTGGCGTGTCCCTTCTTGGGCCACGGATCCGAGAAGTTCAGATAAAGCTCGGCAACCTCACCGGGACGGAACCACTCCCCCAAGTTCTTGGCATTCAGATTTACAAAGCGAAGATTGGGGATTTTCTCTGCTTTTGCCCGTTCCAGCGCAGTTACCAGCGCATCGCTGACAAGCTCTACTGCGATATAGAAACGGTCAGGATTGGCCTTGGCAGTTGCGGTGATAAATCCGCCCTTGCCGCATCCGATCTCCAGATAAAAGGGCGCGCGCTCCCGAATGGCGTTCAAATCCTCGGGGGCGGTCAGAAGCCACTCTGCGCAGGCTTCCATTCTCGCTGCACCGTTCTTCTTTTTTCTCATTCTCATATTGCTATTTTCTCCGATTTCTGATATAATAATCTGTAGCCCCGCATTCGAGGCAAGTTCAGTATCATTATACCATCATTTTCAAAAATTTCAACCCTTTTCGTATCAATAAACGATTGATTTGCAAACAATTTCCGCAAACTCAATTTGCCATTTGCAACTTGCAATTTTCCATTTAATTTAGGAGGTTTCTATGAATAGATTGGAGTTCGTTGATGCGCTTCGGTCACGACTTACCGAAGAAGGCTTCAACACGGATTACGTAAACTCGCAGTGCTCCAGCCTGGAAGAAAAGCTGAGCCAACTGACAGACGAATCTGCTGCCCAATATACTACCGATCGCAATTTGGATATCATCGTCCGCAAGCTGATGATGCAGGACGGCAGCCAGCGCAAGGTCAAGCCTTTGCAATCCAAGCGTGCGCCTGCTCCCCAGCAGCCTGAAACCGATGCTTCCGAGACAGTAGCTGCTACTGCAGAAACAGCAGACGAATTGGATGCAGAGGATGATCTCTCTCCGGTAGAGACCGCACGCCCTTCTTCCAAGCCCTCCAATGCGTCGGTGCGTGCGGACGTGGAATTCGTCAACGATTCCTCTCGCTCCTCCAGACGCCGTTCCTCCACGTCTTCCTCATCCGAATACATCCCCTGTGATAAGCCTCGCTTGCTGACCTTCCTGCTGGCGCTGATTTGTGCCCCTACCATCCTGCTGATTTTGGGAACGGCATTCGGCATCTTCGGCGGTGTCTTCCTCGCATTGGCTGCATCAATTTTCTTCATCGTCATTGCCATTATCGCGATCGTGGGCGTCGGCTCTGTTCTTTCGGTGGGTGCTCTCCTGTACGGCGCTACCCAAATGCTGTCCGCTCCCCGCTACGTAGGCTTCCACGAGATCGGATTCGGTCTGCTGGTGGCAGGCATTACAATGGCATCTGCCATCTTGCTTTATAACGCCGCTATTCGCTTAGTTCCCTTCTTGTACACGCAAATGGGCAAACTGGTAAAGTGGTTCGCGCGAAAGATCGTGGAATTCGCTAAGAACGCCGTGAAAGGATGTGAGCAGCTGTGAAACTTTCCTCTTGGATCTTTTTAGTCATCGCTGCTCTGATGATCGTCAGCGGTGTCTTCCTCTGCAACTACGCTCGCTCCAACGCTCCCAGCGACGAGGCCATTGACGGTTACACCACCTCCGAGGACGGTCAGAGTTTTTTGGAGCTTGATTACTCCAAGCAGCGTGTTGCTACCATCAGCTTGAACCTGAAGGGCTGTGACGTGGAAATCCGCGGCGGCTCCAAGGAAGCAAAGGTTGAGCTCATCGGCTTCAAGCCCAACAGCTATATTGCCAACGTTACCAACAAAACCATCAAGGTATCCAATCAGCTTTCCATTATGGACTACTTCAGTCTGGACGGCTCCGGTGTTGCCTTTGCCGGCGTGTGGCGCACGCTTCTCTCCTTTATGGGCGAGCAGAAAGAAGAAACGCCTCAGGTTTTGGTCTATATCCCCGCCGATCAGGATATTAAACAGTTCAATCTGACCTTTGACAACTGCACCGTTAATATGGTGAATCTGACCGGTAAAACCGAGTACAGTATCGTTTCCAACAAATCCAAAATCGACATCAACACTCTCAGCGCTTCTATTGTGGACGCCAGCTGCGACGATACCGAGATCTCCGCTGTCTCCACCACCATCGATCACCTTACCTATGATATGGCAGGCGGCAGTTTCCTTGCCAGCGGTCTGGTAACCGAAGATATCGTGTTCTCCGGCAAAGAAGGTGAGATCAATCTCATCAGTGCAGATTTTGCAGATCTGAACCTAAAAATGACCCAGTGTGATCTGACCGTTGAAACGGTTTACACCCAAGGCTCCTATCTTCGTGAGATTCTGGTAGAGGACGGCGAAGTTTATCTGGGCGATCTGCTTCTGGGTAAGGAAGATTTCTCTCCCGAAGGAGAGGCCGCTCCCGGTAAGCTGACCATCACGCTGGAAGAAGGCAAGGTCGTCACCAAATACGGCGACCGCCAGCTGGTATCGGAGGACGAAGTCCCCGATACCTCTGAGCCCACCACCTCCGAGCCGCCTGCATCTGAGGATGCTGCCACTCAATCTGAATCTTGACAGTTTTTGTCAAGTATGAACCTGCCGATTTCGGTTGATCCTACCTTTGCGGGCACCTGCCACACTCGCCCACACAAAGGAGGAATCGTATGTTTGATAAAATCACCCTTCTTCTGCTGATTGTCGGCGGAATCAACTGGGGTTCTATCGGACTTTTTGGCTTTGATATTATCGCTTGGATCTTCGGTAGTCAGGACGCACTGCTGTCCCGTATCATCTTCACGGTGGTCGGTCTGTGTGCGCTTTGGTGCATTACCCTGCTCTTCAGAGAAGAGAATGCACTGGCTCCCTCCCTGTCCGAATAAACATCGCTGTGCGTTAGCACTGCCATCGCTGTGCGTTAGCACTGCCATCGCTGTGCGTTAGCACTGCCATCGCCGTGCGTTAGCACTGCCATCGCCGTGCGTTAGCACTGCCATCGCCGTGCGTTAGCACTGCGATAGTACAGCGGCATGATCCGGGATAGGTCATGCCGCTGGTTTTATTCCATTTTATACGTATAATTATAGTTGCAAAGGAGAGTTGCAAATGTTTTTCTATGATTCGTTATACATCCTTCTTGTCCTGCCTGCGGTGATCTTTTCGATGATCGCCAGCGCAATGGTAAAATCCACCTTCAATAAGTATTCAAAATTCCGCTCCCACAGAGGGATCACCGGTGCAGATGCCGCCCGTCGCGTACTGGATGCCAACGGTCTCTATCACGTTGGGATTCAGCGTGTATCCGGTAATCTGACCGATCACTACGATCCCCGTGCCAACGTGATCCGTCTCTCCGATGCTACCTACGACAATACTTCGCCCGCCGCCATCGGCGTTGCCGCTCACGAGGCAGGCCACGCTGTACAGCACGCTGTAGGTTATATGCCTATTCATATCCGTGCGGCTATTATTCCCATTACCAACATCGGCGCCAAGCTGACGATGCCGCTGGTTTTGCTGGGCATCTTGTTGTCCTACTACGGATCAATCTTCATTTATCTTGCCTATGCCGGTGTAATCTGCTTCTCCCTTTCCACTCTCTTCCAGCTGGTTACTCTGCCTACCGAATTTAACGCCAGCCGCCGTGCACTGGCTGCCATCGAGCAGTACGGGCTGTTGGATCGTGAGGAACTGGGACAGACCAAGAAGGTACTCACCGCAGCCGCTATGACCTACGTTGCCGCACTGGCCGTTTCGCTGATGCAGCTCCTGCGTCTGGTACTGCTGGTACAACGTCGCAGATGATATCTATCGCAGTGATCCATTAACCAATAACAAAACAGCCGGACAACGATTTGTCCGGCACTGTTTTATCTATCACAAGAGGAACTATTATGGCAATCGAGATCAGAACCTACAAAACGCTCCCCGAAGAAGCCAAGTCCATCCGACTCACCGTTTTCTGGGAGGAGCAAGGATTTGTAAAAGAATTTGACGAAGTGGACAGCGTCGCCGTCCACTTGGTAGCATTCCAAGACGGGCAAGCCGTCGGCACCTGCCGTTACTACGAAACCGAAACGAAGGGCGAATATGCCATCGGACGGATTGCCGTCCTGCGCACGCTCCGCGGACAAGGGCTGGGCGGTAAACTGGTACGGGAAGCCGAGGCGCAAATCAAAGCGTGCGGTGGCAAGCGCACCCACATCGGCGCACAGGTACAGGCAATCCCCTTTTACGAAAAGATCGGCTACACCCCTGTCGGCGGCCGATATATGGACGAACACGTTCCCCATCAAGGAATGGAGAAGGAGCTTTGAGTCCCTTCCATAGGCATATTTTTTGGGCCTACCCGACAGGATTCAAACGCTGCACTGCAGACGCCCCTTCGGAGCTTACTGCTGCAGACGCCCTTTCAGGGCTTTCTGCGCAAGAATCCGCAAACGGATTCTTGCGGGTCACAAATCCAATGAACCCTGTCCGTTAAACGAAATAAAGGCAAACGCCACATGGGCGTTTGCCTTTATTTGGCCTACCCGACAGGATTCGAACCTGCGACCTCAAGAGTCGGAGTCTTGCGCGCTATCCAGCTGAGCCACGGGTAGATGACCTTTTAATGATACCATAAAAGCCCCTCGGTGTCAAGTGATTTTTCTCAATTTTTTCTCAAGATTTTTTCCAAAACCTCTTGATTTCTGCCGCAGAGTGTGCTATAATGCAATGGTAACGCCGGTGTGATGGAATTGGCAGACGTGCTGGACTCAAAATCCAGTGGTAGCGATACCGTGCGGGTTCGACCCCCGCCACCGGCACCAAAAAGCGACAGGTTTGATCCTGTCGCTTTTTCTTTTTATTCTTCCTCACGAGGATTGGCAATCTCGGCAGGCGCGCCTTCCACGCCGTTATTGCCTCTGCTGCCGTTAGAACCGAACAGTCCCTGGGAGGGTTCGCCGCCTTGTCCCAGACCGCCACCCTGAAGCGTGACTTTGCCGTTCACGTCCAGATAGCTTCCACAGCAGATACCGCTGCCACCGTTACCGCCGTCACCGCCGTCTGCTGTACCAAACAGCGATGCGCCGGCATCACTGCCGTCTCGACCTCCACCACCGGTGATCGTGATACTTCCCTCTCCCGAGATGCTGATACCGCAGGGATGAACGATTGCGGGCACGCCATCCAATCCTGCCACGCCTTCCTTGCCGTTGAATACCGTTCCGACTCCCTCAAGGATTCCTACCCAGCTTTCACCGACACCGATGAGCAGATTGGTTACTGTATCTCGATAATGATCTGCAACCACTTGGCTATCCACTTTTCCGTAGAATGCATCTTCTGCGAAGCTCAGCTCTTCCATCGTATCGTAATAGAGCTTCAGCTGAGAGGATACTGCTTCCTTCTGCAAATGCTGCACCAATTGCTCCAACGTAAAACGCTGCCGTCCTACCGACAACTCATTTTCGCCTACCAGAATTACGTTGATATCGGTCAATGCAGATGAGAACACCACGGGGGTGCCCGAAGTAGCGCAAATCTTCACGTCGTTAAAGATGAGATCCAGCGGAAGATCGCGCTCTGTGATCTGAATGTACACGTTGGCAGGCTCGTCAGGCTTGGAGGAGGTGAACTCTACGCAGTGCATATCAGAGGTTATGACAATGCTGTTGTCGTGATGCTCCCACACGTCAAAGCTATACATCGGCTCTTCATAATGATCACTTTTCTTGGCCAGCCAAACCGAGCCGACGGTAAAGAAGCCGCGCTTGATCTTGTACTCGGTTCCCAGCTCTTCGCTGCAGAAATAGTCTTCCAGATAGAAGTAATTGCCCGTGGATTCCACATCCAGATCGGGGATGGTATAGGTCGCATCGTTGGATCGGTTGAAGTAGAATCCGCTTCCGCAGGTGTATACGGTAAATTCTTCAAATCCGCAAGAGCTGAGCATACCACACAACATAACAGTCATCAGGACTAAGCTAACAGTTGAAAGATGTACTTTTTTCATTTTCAGTCGCTCCTTGAGGTACATTCTCGCAGATTGTGATTTGCGAGTTTTTAAGAGTTACTTTATTATAGCATATGATTTGGAATATTGCAAGAGAATTATTGTTCGCTGTCGGCAAATCTACCGAGTTTTGGATTTCTATAACAAGAAACGCTTCTCATCGCCTCTGCATTCTTAGCGGAGAAATAGGCGGCGTAAGTACCGAGGCATTGATTTGCCTCGGTATTTCTGTTTCTGTGGGTTAGGAAGCGAG
>JAFTMF010000092.1 GCA_017452565.1 Clostridia bacterium | reverse complement strand
AGATCAAGCTGGTGATTATCGACACTTGCAAGGCAGCAGCCCCCCACGCAGTTGAGCGGATGAACTATTTTATTCCTCCGGAGGTGGATCACATCGACTATTGGCGATATTCACCCGACGGCAATCATCGCATTATCGAGAGTGTATTCGGGCCTGCACCGTTGGTGAGTAATTCGTAGGCCTCTATTGACAAAATGCGTTTGTGATGGTATAATAAGTCAAAGAACTAATTAGGAGAGACTTATGAATCGCAAACGATGCCCAAACTGTGGCCGAATACATCTCGCAAACGAAGCCGTACGAAAAGATAAGCAAACCGGTGAGTTGCAGTATACCTCTGCACACAAGCACCGACTAATGGATCGATACCTTTGCCGATGCAGATACTGCCAAGGATATTACGGTGTGCGCGGGCTATCATTGGGGGATTACCTGCTATTGGGCGGGTTGATTGCATTGAACGTATGGCTTGGCAAAGAGGCATCGCTGATCTTGATTCCCATTCTTGTGGCGGTTTTGCTTAGTCAGCTTTGCTTTCCTCAAGAAGTGCCAAAGCAAGAAGACGGTCAGGAACCAATCGATCTCAAACGATCGACATACGAAGCCAAAATTCTCGAAGGAAAGGTTCCGCCTAAAGGAGCGATTCTTCTATGGCGCCGCGACTACGATCAAACGGAGCTGTATTCCACGCCGGCACCCATCAGGGTAGTACGAACTTCTTCGATTCGCAGAAAAATGTGTTTTGAGTTCGTATATGATCATCCGGAGAATGAAGCGATGCTTTCGAGAACTTCAACGGTTGTCTATTACGAGGAAAATTCGATCAAGCTTGACGAAATCGAAAGTGAGATAGAATAAGAAGAGAAATAACAATGAGCCCTCAGACGGTTTATCGCTGAGGGCTGTTATTATGTAATCTGCTAATCGTTTATGAGCGAAGGATCTTCAGAGCCAACTCCTTGACTCCATCCTCATCCATGTAAGGCAGATAGGCATTAACCGACTCGCCACGAGCGAGAGCTTGAAGTGCGAGCTCCTTTACGCCATCTTCGTCCATAAACTCAAGAAAGGCAGTGATCGACTCGCCACGAGAATGCACTTGAAGCGCAAGATCTTTTATATCATCCTCGTCCATAAAGGGTAGATAGGCATTAACCGACTCACCGCCAGCGAGTGCTTGGAGTGCAAGCTCCTTCACGCCATCTTCGTCCATATAAGGCAGGAGCGCAGCAATGGATATGTTGCTGTTGGTTTGGACTTGTTCGACTACAGCATCAATCTGACTGGGTTTCAACAGCGGAATCGCTTGGCCGATTTCTTCTGCAGAGCATTCTTTCTGCTCAAGATAGGTTTCAATTTTATCGTTAACAACCGATTGGATGAAGTCAGATTTTTCCTCTAATAATTCATCGATCGTAATGCCGAATATGGTGGCAAGCTCGGGGAGCTTGGAAATATCGGGCATACTCAATCCGCGCTCCCAATTGGATATGGCTTGAAAACTAATATTCATCCGATCAGCAAGCTCCATTTGAGTCATATCGATCTTTTTACGATATTCGGCAATTCGTTTGCCGACTTTTTGCATATCAAACATTGTTATACCTCGCAAAATTTCATAATGTTGTTTGAAAAGCTTTTCTGACCATATTATAGCAAAGAATGGAGCTTTGGTCAATCAATTGGTGATTGAAAGAGCAAATTTGTGTAAATAAAGTCATTTCAATTGCTGGTTGAGTCCCGTATTGGTGAAGAAACCGCACACAGAAGATTCTCTGCGTGCGGTTTCGGTTTCATTCACTTACTTGCAAATCTCCAAAAGCAGCTTTGCGGAGCGCTCGGCGGCGATCACTTCGAACTCTTCGAAGGACAGGGTAGCAGAGCCGTCGGCAAGGTCGGAGATGGCGCGGACGATGGCGCAGGGAGTGCCGTTCTGCCAAGCGGTCTGTGCGATGGCGGCACCTTCCATCTCAGCAACTGCAGCACCAAACTCGGTGGCCAGCGTGTGCTTCAGGTCAGCATCTGCAACGAAGATGTCGCCCGATGCAACCCGTCCGCGGATGGCGTGATAGCCCAGTGCATCAGCAGCGGCGATCAGCTTTTCAGCCAGCGCCTCGTCCGCAGGGAAGGGGCTGGGAGAGCCCTTATCCTTTCCCCAGACGGGCATATATCCTTTGGCATAGCCAAACAAGGACAAATCAAAATCGTGCTGTACGGCGTCGGTAGCGATCACCAGATCGCCCTGCGCGAGTCCGTCGGCAACGCCTCCCGCAACGCCGGTGTTGATGAGAACGTCGGGATGGAAGGTGTCGATCAGCGCCTGCGCGCAGATGGCGGCGGCAACCTTGCCGATTCCGCACATTACTACAACGGCATCGGTAGATCCCAGCTTGCCGCTGAAGAAGTGAGAGCCTGCAACAACGGTCTCCTGTTTATTGGTGAGGGCAGAGATGAGAGTCTCCACCTCGGTGTTCATTGCTCCAATGATTCCGATCATATCGTATTTCCTTTCTTACTTGGTAGGATAGGTGAAATCCCAGCCGCGAGATTCCAAAACGGCAAGATAGCTTGCGGCTTCCTTTTTGGCGGCATCCAAAGAGAGATTCTGATAGTTGCCGCACTCCACACGGGTCGCGCCGTACATAGCAGGCTCGTTTCCGATCTGACGCAGTACAGACTTGATCACTTCCAGCGCCTTTTCGCGTGACACACTGTCGCGGGTCAGCAGATAGAAGCCGGTTTGACAGCCCATAGGGCCGAAGTAGATTACGTCATCCGCAATCTCGCTGTGACGGACGAGGGTAGCAAACATATGCTCTAAACTGTGCATAGTAAGGTGATCCATATAATCGCCGCAGTTGGGACGGCGGGTGCGCAGATCGTAGGTCACCACGTCACCGTCCACTCGGGAAAGATAGATGCCGGGGGTGATATAATCGTGATTCACAGAAAAAGATGCGATTTGTTTCATAATAATCTCCATAATCAGAGTCTATACAGACAGAACGCGCGCCGACAAGTATTTGTCGGCGCTTTTATAAAGTTCTTGGAAGTCCAGAAACCTTCTGTCAAGAAGGTTTCTGGTGGGGCAGCGCCCCAATCTTACTTCTGCATAGATGCAACGATTGCGGGAGCAGCAGAGAGTGCCTCGTCAACCTTGGTGAGGTCCTTACCGCCTGCGGTAGCGTTGTCGGGACGTCCGCCGCCGCCGCCCTTGCAGATTGCGGCGATCTGCTTCACCAGATTGCCTGCGTGTGCACCGGACTTCAGGGCGTCCTTGCCACAGCCGGCAACGAAGTTCAGTCTGCCGTCGCCGATGACAGCCATCAGTACCACTGCGGATGCATCGGAAGCCTTCAGATTGTCGCAGACGTTGCGGGCAGCATCTACGGATACGCCCTCAGCTTTTGCGGTGTAGAGGTGGAATGCACCAACCTCGGTGCAGTTATCAGCGATTGCGGAGAGCTTGGCAGAAGCCATCTTGGCTTCCAGAGATTCGATCTCAGCCTTAGCGGTCTTCAGCTCGCTCTGCAGGGCGGAAACCTTCTTGGGCAGATCAGCCGCAGAGGGAGCCTTCAGCTCACGGGCAGTCTCGGACAGGAGAGCATCCTTTTCAGCCAGCAGATCCAACACACCCAGACCGGTGGTGCCTTCGATACGGCGCACGCCTGCGGCTACGGAGGACTCGGAGATGATCTTGAACAGACCCAGCTTGCCGGTGTTGTCCATATGAGTACCGCCGCAAAGCTCGGTGGAGAAGCTGCCCATCTTGACCATGCGGACGGTGGAGCCGTACTTCTCGCCGAAGAGAGCCATTGCGCCTGCCTTCTTAGCAGATTCAATATCGGTTTCGATCGTATCAATAGCCTCGCCCAGCAGGATGTGACGGTTTACCAGCAGTTCAACAGCTGCCAGCTCCTTTTCAGTGAGTGCGGCAAAGTGAGAGAAGTCGAAGCGAACGCGGTTCTCGTCTACGTAAGAACCGGCCTGCTCAACGTGATTGCCCAGCACCTCGCGGAGTGCAGCCTGCAACAGATGGCAGGCTGAGTGGTTACGGCGGATCGCCTGTCTGCGAGGAGTGTTCAGCTCCAGACGAACGGTGTCGCCTACCTTTACGTCGCCGCTAGCCAGTGAGCAAACGTGGATATATACACCGTCGACCTTCTTGGTGTCGATAACATTGATCATAGTGTCATTGTCATAGATGGTACCGGAGTCGCCTACCTGACCGCCGCCCTCGCCGTAGAATACGGTCTTGTCGGTGATCAGTGT
>JAFTMF010000091.1 GCA_017452565.1 Clostridia bacterium | reverse complement strand
GATCCATTACGGGATATCGGTAACTGGAGTAGTTGTTTGCAAATTCCGCATTACAGTAATCCTCAACGACTACTTGGGAGTCTGCTTCATAGTACCAATCGTAGGAGCCGTTATCGTTCACAACCAGCCAAAGGTTTTCACCGGGTCTATCGTAAATTTCCTCGCCCAAATTGTAGATGGGCATTGCTACGCCGCATACATCGCATGTACCTTTCTTCAAACCGGCAGAGGTTCTGTTAAAGGTATGTGTATGGGAAATTACAGGTATAACCTCTGTTTCCTTATACTTGCATACAGAACAAGTACGGTATTTGCTGCCCGTAGCGGAGGTCGTAGCCTCCTTCGTCACCGTCCAGTCCCCAAAGGTATGAGATGCAGAGTTCTCCTTCTGACCGCAGCTGCACTCTTTCCAGTGAATAGAGGAATTATTCTTCCAAGAGCCAAAGGAGTGAGTGTGCGCCAATTTCGGTATAACCTCAGTGTTTATATAGCTACATACGGAGCAGGTACGGTACTTGCTACCTTCCGCAGTTTCTGTGGCTTCTCTCGTCACAGTCCAACCGCCAAAGGTATGAGATGCAGAGTTCTCCTTCTGACCGCAGCTGCACTCTTTCCAATGAGAATCGGAATTGCTTTCCCATTCTCCGAACGAATGCGTATGAGAAAGCGTAGGAATGACTTCGGTTTCTTCATAGTTGCAAACAGAGCAAGTGCGGAATCTACTGCCCTCGGCAATTTCGGTAGCTTCTTTAGTTACCGTCCAGTCCCCAAAGGTATGAGATGCAGAGTTCTCTTTCTGACCGCAGCTGCACTCTTTCCAATGAGAATCGGAATTGCTTTCCCACTCTCCGAACGAATGCGTATGGGACGTAACGGGCTGATCCTCTAAATCTACCAATACATAGGTGCTGAAATGGGAAAGTTTTGCAGATGCAACCTTCTTGTACATATTGACGGTGGTAGCAAGCGCTTCCTTGTTCCCATTCTCGGCTACATAGTAGACCGTAAGGTTTTCGCTGTAGCCATTCGGAATGGGAAAATCTACCGTCAATGAAGCCTTCGGCTGAACGGAAACATTATCCTTGACTGCAGTGATCTCAAAAACGGTAAACTTTTCTGTCTCTGCCTGTACAGCGGATTGAGCGCGCTCAAAGATAGCTCCTTGGGTCAGAATCTCTGCCGAGACAGTAGTACCTTCTTCAAACGCTGCCTCAGATTGATGAAGCATGACTCCGCTACCGATATCTAACGTACCGTTTTCGGTTGGAGCATTGGTTTGACAAGCAACAAAACAGAACAGGATGATTGTTGTAACTATCAATGCGATTTGTTTTTTCATATGTATTACCTCCTAAATAGTGTGAAAACTGATAGAAATCAGCTTTATATACCGCTCTATAATTTCTTTTGCTGTATTAATTATATCACTGTTTCCCCTATTTTGTCAACAAAGTATGGGAACAAAATTTATTTCCGAAAAAAAGATCATCCTGCCAAATCCACTTGCAAATGTCGAAAAAATGTGCTACAATAATTCGGATAGCGACAAGTCGCATCCAAATCCGTGGAAAGGAGACTTTTCCCGAACATGAACAAACCGAGAACCGTCTCTCCCGAAGAGATTCGGGAGCAGCACGAATATATGCAAAAGGTCCGCTCCTTCTGGGGGGGCAGAGAGCTGTACGTCTACATCGAGACTTTTGGCTGTCAGCAGAACGAAGCCGACTCCGAGCGGCTCTGTGGTATGGCGGTGGAAATGGGCTATACTCCCACTACCGATCCTGCCGAGGCTGATCTGATTCTCATCAACACCTGCGCCGTCCGTGAGCACGCCGAGCTGAAAGCGCTCTCCATCACGGGGCAGTTCAAGCACCTGAAGGAGAAAAAGCCCTCTCTGCAGATCGGCATCTGCGGATGTATGGTCTCTCAGGAGCACCGCAAGGAGGACGTGAAGCGGAAATACCCTTACGTCAACTTCCTGTTCGGCACCTCTATGCTTTGGCGCTTCCCGCAGATTTTGTGGGAGGCAATCCACGCCAAAAAGCGTACCTTCCATCTGGACACCGGCGATCCCGGCAACATTGCCGAGGGACTTCCCGTCCACCGCGCCCCCGGTCATAAGGCGTGGGTGTCGATTATGTACGGTTGCAACAACTTCTGCACCTACTGCGTCGTCCCCTACGTCCGCGGCAGAGAGCGCTCCCGCCGTCCCGAGTGCATCTTGGAGGAGGTTCGCACCCTCGCCGCTGAGGGCTACCGCGAGATCACTCTGCTGGGACAGAACGTCAACTCCTACGGCAAGGATCTCACTACTGCCGACGGCAAGCGGTACGATTTCGCCGATCTGCTGTCTGATATCTGCAAGATCGACGGCGATTTCCAGATCCGTTTTATGACCAGCCATCCCAAGGACGCGTCCGAGAAGCTTATCGACGTGATGGCAAGGGAAGAGAAGATTGCAAAGGCATTCCATCTGCCTCTGCAATCGGGCTCGGATACTATCCTGCGGGCGATGAACCGTGTGTACAATCGGGATCGCTACCTGCATCTGGTTCACTATATGCGGGAGAAGATGCCCGAAATTGCCATTACCACCGATATTATCGTAGGTTTCCCCGGGGAGACCGAGGAAGATTTCGAGGGCACGCTGGATATGCTTCGCCGTGTGCAGTACGATAATATCTACTCCTTCCTCTATTCGCCCAGAAAGGGAACGCCTGCGGCAGAGATGACGCCCGTTCCCCAGGAGATCAAGGCGGCACGCTTCCAGCGGTTGCTGGATACCCAGTACGAGATTGCCCTTGCCAAGGCAGAGGCACTGGTGGGGAGTTTGCAGACGGTATTGGTAGAGGGGAGAAGCAAGACCGACAACACCCGTCTCACCGGCCGCACCGAGCAGAACCGTCTGGTGCATTTCGAGGGCGACGATGCTCTCATCGGCCAAGAGGCGGTCATCCGCATCACCCGTGCCGAGCCCCACGCCCTGTTCGGGGAGCTGGAGTGAAGGGGATCGATTGACGATTCGCATTGATTTCACGAGGCAGGCGGAGCAAGCCCCGCCCCTACGAGGAGAAGCGGTTTGCTATCGTCTCTCCCATTCGCACAAACGAGATTGGTGTTGCCCGAAGGGTACACCGCACAAACACTCTATAGGAAAGAAGCGGTTTGCAATCGTTTCACCTATACGCACAAGCCAAACAATTATATCCCAAAGAAAGGATTTAAAGAAAATATGGAAATTATGGAACTCGCCGCTCAGATCGGCAAGCAGATTAAGGAATCTCCCGAAGGTCAGACTTTTCTGGCCGCAAAGGCAGCTTATGAAGGCTGTCTGGAAATCAACAACGCTCTGATGGAGTATCAGATTCAGCAGCAGGCGCTGGAGCAGATCACCGAGGAGACCGAAGCGGACGTAATGGCTCGCATCGACGACCGTCTGACCGAGCTGTACACCTTCATCACCGAGCATCCTCTGTTCAAGGCGTACGAGGAAGCGGAAATGGCAATGAACGCTACCATTCAGAAGGTGCAGATGACTATCGTGGCACAGGTGACCGGCAGAATGCCCTCCGATTGCACTCACGATTGCTCCACCTGCGGCGGCTGCCACTAAAGGGAACGTATTTGGGGGCTTTTTTGTAAAAAAGCCCCCAAGCCCCCAAAAAACTTTTGAAAACTGCCGACGAATACTCGTCGGCAACTGTTTTCTTTGCTATGAAAGGAGCACGCTATGCGCTACGTTGAAAAGTTGGATTGGATTTTGGATGCAGCTTCAGATCGCTTGAAAGCGGAGGATGAGTATCAAATCAATATCGACTTCGTTCACTCCCTCGGACTCAAATGCGACTGCGTGGGATGGAGCACCCTCACTCTCGGCACGCCCGAAGCGGATCGTGTGCTGGATGCCATCGCCGATTTCTGCAAGCGGGAGGGCTGGTACGCCAGAGGATGGTACACCCGTGAATATGTCGATGTAGAAAGCGATTGGTACGTGCTGGAGGCGGACTTTTTCAAGGATGGAACGCTGGATCATAGTGTGGAAGTACCTGCGGAAGACGGCAGTACGCTGAAATTGAGTTCTCTCAAAGCCTATCGGGAGCTGATGCCTGCCCCCAAGAAGTGGGGAGCAGGGGTGCTTGTTCCCGACCGCTTCCGCAAAGCGTTTTTACGTGCCGATCTGAAGGGCGGCACCTTCAATTGGGCGAAGGATACGGGAAAGTATCGGGCGGAGCAGTATTTCCATCTCTTTGCCGATCGGCAAATTCCGCAGTATTCCGGTGGCGAGCGGTTCGATTACTGTGAATGGAAGCCATCCCCCGAAACAGGTGCGTATCCTCCTGTGGAGACTTACGAAAGAATCCTTGCACTGGGCGGCACGCTTCCTAAGCTAGCGAAGATTTTTTATAATTTACACGTGTCTCTCCCCGTTTGCTTGTTGGCATCCGATCTGACTGCAAAGGAGCTGGACGGAGTAGACATCGCCTCTATAAACGGAGCGGATATTGTCTTGGTAAGCGGAACGATTTTGTTGCGTAATTCTGCCGCAGAAGCATTGTATAAAAATGGCGGCGTTACGATGAACTACTTGCGGGCGATTCCAATTATGGAATCCTTCCCCGAAGGATATAAGGTGCGTTCCACTGTAAAGCAAGCGCTCCCGAATAAGGAATACGTCGCGCAATCGATGGACGACTATGAAAAACTCATGGCAAATCCTCGCCCCGTCCGCAAAATCGGGGAAAAGGATGCTCTGAAAGTGCTTCGAGCTGCCAAAAAGGAGCGCAAAGAGGAGTTTCTCAAGACGCTGCCCAAAGCGATGGCACAATCGCTGGCAGGTACCGAGTACGGCCTGCTGCTCCCTTATTATCAGATCACCCGTGGCGGCGATATGTCGGACGAGTACCGTCTGCTTCCCGTGGAAGAGGCGGTGACTGCCACTGAGGAGTGGCGCGAGGAGCTTGCCAAAGAGGAGCTTTTGGAAACTTCTCCTACGGGCGTGGTGATCGCACGCTGTCCCGATGGCGACGTGGTGGTGCTGACCACCCAAGGCGCGGTGATCCGCTTCAGCCACGAAGCTCCCGAGACCATTCGGCAGTGGGAGGACGTTGCCGCATTCGTGTACGATGCCATCACCGAAAGCGAATAAATGCAAACATCCCCGACGAATTTCGTCGGGGATGTGTTCGTTATGGGGTTACCCGTTCCGCTTGTGCACCAGCTCGATGGCTTCCTTGCCGGTGATCGAATCGGGGGTCAGCTCGATGACCGCCACTCGGGAGAGGGCACCTTCGATCTCTTTCTCTCTGCCGTTGGCGTTTGGGGAATACTTGTCGGCAAGTGCCTCCAGCGCAGAGCGGAGGTCGGCAGGATCGGTGAGAATACGGGCTCTGCCGAAGACGATGACGCTTCGATAGTAGGTGGTGAATTTTTCTGCCACTACCTCGTCGGCATCTACTACGGTAAAGCATACCTTATCGCACGCCCGAAGAGCGTCGATCTTGTGTCCCACCACCGCTGAGTGGAAGTAGATCTTGCCACCTGCCACGGCATAGCTCAGAGGGACAGCGTAGGGGTAGCCGTCATTGCCGACGGTGGCAAGCACGCCGTGGGTGTTGCGGGCGAGGATGGATTGGCATTCTTCGGCAGGAAGGGCTTGCCGGTGTCGGCGCATGGGTCTGTTCATAGTTTCTCCTTAGACGGATAGCTTGATGGGATGTATGGTTAAGGCTGATAAGGCGTGCCCTGCACGTCGCTGATGATCATATCGCCCTTGGCGCCGGTATTGCTGTTCCAGCAGAGGATGCCGTATGCGCCGTATTCGTAGGGCTTCAGTTGACCGTTATTGGACAGATCCACGCTGCAGCCGTAGGCATCCTTGCCCTTGGTTTGGTAGTCCTCTTCGGTGTAGATGTAGATCATATTGCCTTCAATCACTGCACGGAATTCGGTGTCTTCCACCTCTTCGGGGAAGACCCAACCGCCGATGTAGTGCATATTCTTGTTGGCAGTACCGAAGCATTCTTCAAAGTACCAAACCTGCAGGTAGTTGGGCTCGGTAACGATGTTGATCATATAGCCCTGAATGCCCAGTGCATCCGATTGGCTGGCGTGGAAGAGCGGGCCTGCAACGTCGAAATTGCCCGTTACGTCGCCCAGCTTGAACTTGAAGGTCATATCGGTGTACAGGGTGTTGTTGTTCAGTCGGTGACCGTCGTGGGTAAGGGTAAAGGAGCCGTCCTTGCCGCTCTCCAGCGCATTCTTGAAGACGTCTGTCTCCCACTTGTCGCAGTTTTCACCGGACAGCAGCTCTTCGTAGCTGTAATCGCCTACGTTTTTGATCTGATCCAGCTGTTCGATGTAGGTAGACAGATCCAGTTTGGCAACCTCATCGGGGGTTTTGCAGGCCTCGATGGCTGCTACAGCCGCTTCGTAGAGAGGTTTGGCGGTTTTCCACTCTTCGGCACGGAATGCCTTCTCGCAGTAGTCGATGATCTGACAGTAGCGGATGGACTTGGCGCTTTCCAGCAGCTGGGCGTTCACATCATCGTCCAGAGTGGGCTGATTTTCGCCACGCAGAGCGGATTGAATGGCGGGGATCAGCTTCTGCTTGTAGCCTGCGGAAGAGGGATGCAGACCGTCGATGAACCAATAATTGTCGGGGGTGGAGCCGTTGTCGCAGAAGGCGTATTCCACCTCGGCGTAATAGATCCAATCGTATTGTGCCGCCAGCTTTTGCATCAGGCCGTTGGTTTCGCTGATCTGCGTGCGGATCTGATTTCTGGCAGGGCAATGGTTGACCGACAGCAGAACTACTTCGTATTCGGGGATGGAATCCTTTACGTACAGAAGGGTGTCCTTGATGCTGGCAACCACCGACGCAGGGCTGGTGCCGCCGGTCAGATCGTTGATGCCGATCATATAGATGCCCTTCTTGGCACCGTAGGCAACCAGCGAATCCTTGAAGCGATACCAATGGGAGGCAACCGAGCCGCCGATGCCGGCGTTCATCACGGTGCCCAGCCCGAACTCATCTTTGATAGTTCCGATATCGAGCTTCCAGTTGGTCCACATTTCCATATAGGAGTGACCGTAAATCAGCGTATCTGCCTGATCGTGAGTCTTGTCAGCGGAAACCGAAACGTTTCGGAAAATGGAGTTATTGCCTTTGGAATAGATACCAACCTGAGTGCCGGGATTATCCAGCTTTTGGATTGCATACAGTGTGTTCCAGAAGTAGCAGTAGGCTACCGAGTTTTCGATCACTACTCTGTAGGAGTACATCGAAGCCGTATTGTAGCCTGCGGAAAGATAATTGCTATACAGCTGTTCGGCCTTGCCGTTTTTCACCAGCTCCAGCTCTACCCGCTGAGCAGCCTTGTTGGTGCAGAAGCGATAATACTGCTCGTTGTCGCCGTCCTTGGAATATCCAAAGATCAGACCTGCTTTCTGATCGGTGCCGCCGACAATCTGAGCGGAAATCGCACCGCTGGTCAGCTCTTTTCCGTTGTACAGCGCAGTCACACCCCGTCTGCCCGAGGAATAACGTCCTTGCTGCTCGGTAAGCGCACCTTCCAGTACGGAGAACTTTTCTTTAGGCTCGGGAGTAGTTTCTTCCGTCTTGGGGGTGGTGACGGTGGTCTGCTCGGTTTGGGTGGTAGTGGTGGTAGTCACGGTGTCGTCTCCTTGCGTATTGGCAGGATTTTTGGGTGTGCTTGTGCAGGCAGAGAACAAAAGTGCGGAAAGAAGGATGAGTGCCGTCGATTGAATCATTTTTTTCATAATGTCAATACCTCATTTCTAAATAAAACAGTCGGACGATATTCGCCCGACTGTGGAAGGATGACTGAAAGAAGGAGAATCGGGCAAATAGCCGATGAATAATTTATCTCTTTCCGCCCAGCAGATCTTGCTTGATCTGCCACAGAGTCTCGGAAAGGTCTACGTAATAGGTGTGGGGGTTCTCGAAACGCTTGACTTCGTCCCACAGTTTGGCCACCTCGCCGGCGCAGTAATCGCGGATTTCGGCGGTGGTGGGGGAATCGTATACTCGCTTGCCGTCCTTGAAAATGGGCAGGAGCAACTCTTTAGCCTCGTAGTTTTCGTAGGTCTTGCGCTTCCAAGTGTAAACGGGATCGAAAATGGTCAGAGGCTGGCTGAAATCGGGGGTCTCATCGGAAAGGCAGATGAGGTCAGCATTGGCCTTGCCGGTGTCCTTCTCAAAGATGCGGTAGACCTTCTTGAAGTGAGGCGTGGTGATCTTGCCGGCGTTTTCGCTGATCTTGATCTTGGGGATGACCTTGCCCTCGTTGTCCTCTACCGCAACCAGCTTGTACACGCCGCCGAATACGGGAGTGGATTTGGAGGTAATCATCCGCTCGCCAACGCCGAAGGCGTCGATCTTGGCATCTTGCTGCATCAGATCGCGGATGATGTACTCATCCAGCGAGTTGGAAACGATGATCTTGATACCGGGCATACCTGCCTCGTCCAGCATCTTTCTGGCCTTGCGGGAGAGGTAGGCAATGTCGCCCGAATCGATGCGGATGCCGCCCTTCTCGATGCCGTGGGCCTTGAACGCCTTGATAGCGTTGGGAATACCGCTTTTCAGCACGTTGTAGGTGTCAACCAGCAGAGTTGCGCTGTCGGGATAGATGCGGCAGTAGGTGTCAAACGCTTCGTATTCGGTGTCGAACATCTGCACCCAGGAGTGTGCCATCGTGCCCGATGCGGGAACGCCGTAAAGCTGGTCTGCAATGGCGCAGGCAGTAGAAGATGCACCACCGATGTAAGCGGCACGGGCGCCCAGAATTGCACCTGCCGTACCCTGTGCACGGCGGGAGCCGAACTCGGAAACGGGCTTGCCGCAAGCCGCACGAACGATGCGGTTGGCCTTGGTGGCAATCAGCGACTGATGGTTGATAGTCAGCAGTATGAAGGTCTCCACAAATTGCGCTTCAATGGCAGGAGCGCGCACTACCAAAATCGGCTCCTTGGGGAAGATGGGAGTGCCTTCAGGCACAGCCCAGATGTCGCCGGTAAAGCGGAAGGTGCGCAGATAGTCTAAGAATTCCTCGGTGAAACAATTCTTGGAGCGAAGGAACGCGATATCCTCCTCGGTGAATTTCAGATTTTCGATGTAGTCGATTACCTGCCGGAGACCTGCTGCAATGGCAAATCCGCCGCCGTCGGGAATGTCGCGGAAGAACATATCAAAATAAGAAATCTGATTTGCCTTTCCGCTGCTGAAATAGCCGTTGCCCATAGTCAACTCATAGAAGTCGAAGAGCATAGTGTAATTTTCAGCCCAGAAGTTGTTTTTTTCGTTCATAGTGATCCCTCACAATAACAAAAGTATCTATATCTTGATCAGATAGCGCTAAATCTATTGACAAATCGCCGTCTGATAAATATAATAGATATAGTATTATCGATTATAGCACAGTAAAGTGAATTTGTAAATAGATTTCATAAAAAAACAAAAGTTTTTTCACGCATCGATCACTTTTTCGTGCTAAAATGCCAATAGTTGCACCGAGGACTTGGAAACGAAAGGATAACAGATATGAAACGTACCGTAACCGCACTGATATTCGTCTTGATTTTGGCAATGACACTGCCGATGCTTACCTCCTGCGCCGGCAAATCTGCTTATGAGATTGCCGTGGAGCACGGCTTTGAGGGCAGCGAGGAGGATTGGCTGGACAGCCTGCGCGGCAGCGACGGCTCCGATGGCGAAGACGGCAAGGACGGAGCAGACGGAGAAGCAGGCAAGGACGGCGAGGACGGCAAAGACGGGGAAGACGGCAAAGACGGGGACGGCTCGATCGTCATCCCCGACAGCGACCGTGCATATAATCTGGCGTTGCTGTCTGCAGTCAGCGTTTACTGCGAATTTACTATTACCACCGAAGGGTGGCTTGGCAACACCCGAGAAGAAACCGCAACCTCCGCAGGTGCCGGTGTGATCTATCAGCTGGATCGGGAGAAGGGTGATGCTTACATCATCACCAACTATCACGTTGTATTTGCCGCCGATTCCGACGAGCAGATCAGCGAGGCTATTACTGTTTACCTCTACGGGATGGAGTACACCGACTACGCCATCGAAGCCACCTACGTGGGCGGTGCAATGAACTATGACATCGCCGTCCTCAAAGTAGAGGACAGCGAGATTTTGAAGAACTCCGGAGCCCGTGCGGTTACTCCTGCCGACTCCTGCGACGTCGTGGTGGGCGGATCGGCTGTAGCCATCGGTAACCCCGAAGCAGGCGGTATATCGGTGACCCGCGGCATCATCAGCGTGGAAAGCGAAGAGCTGACCATGACCGGTGCAGATGAGAAAACCGAGGTCACCTTCCGTGTAATCCGCATTGACGCGGCGGTGAACCACGGCAACTCGGGCGGCGGTCTGTTCAATACATCGGGACAGCTCATCGGTATCGTCAACGCCAAGATCATCGCCGACGATATCGACGGCATCGCTTACGCCATCCCCTCCAACATTGCCGTGGGCGTGGCGCAGAACATCATCGACAACAGCGCCCGTAAGGATTATACCGACGGCGTATGGCGTTGTCTGATGGGCATCACCGTTGCCCCCAACGAAATCCGTCGGGAGGTGGACGAGGAGCAGGGAATCGTACATATCCGTGAGGAAGTGGCGGTACAGACGGTGAATCCCGGCAGCCTTGCCGAAGGCAAGCTGGAGGAGGGCGATGTTTTGAAAACCGTCCGCATCGGGGAGAGGGAATACGAGATCACCCGCACCTTCGTGATTGTCGATGCAATGTTGTCGGCTCGTGTAGGCGACACCGTGACTCTTACCGTTGAGCGAGACGGCGAAGAGCTGGAAGTGAAGCTGAACATCACCGAGGATTGCATCAGCGTGACCAAATAACGAACCGAAAAGCCATTGTCCGTCGGACGTCCTGTTCGATTGGCAATGGCTTTTGCATATTTGCAAATGTTTGCAAATGTTTGCAACGATGTATATTTGCAAATTTG
>JAFTMF010000090.1 GCA_017452565.1 Clostridia bacterium | reverse complement strand
TCATAGTTTCCATCCCTTTTTCTTTCCAAGGCATACTCGCTCTCCTTTGAACTTTTTTGCCTTTATTTTACCACGGATTTGTAAACTATGTCCTTACACACTTTGTAAACTATCTTACTACACTAAACACTGTGTTCGCCCAGTGTAGTATTCGGATAACTTAGACGGGCGAACACAGTTCGCCCCTACGAGAAGAACATCCACAGAATATCATCACATATTGGAAAAAAATTTACCTCCTCTGTTAACAGTGAGCTCGTACTTCTGCCTGAGCGTGCGAAGACTGCCGCACGCTATGCTCGCCCCGGACGCGCGCAAAAAAACGCATATTGACTTGTGAATGATTTGATGTTATAATTAGATGAACAATAAATAATCATCTGACGGAGGATGCAACATGAACTATAAGTTATGTTTTCCAACCGATTTTGAATATATTAACCCAACAAATGACAATATCGATGTTTGTATTGAACTGCCTGATGGGAAGCAATACACCATAGTCGTTGCAACCCCACAGAATGTGCAAGAGATGATGAAAACTGATGGAAAGTCATACCTCGAACCTTGTTCACCATTTCTTTTCGTAGATGAGTTAACAGAGTACAACATACGATTGCTGATTAATGAATTGGTGAAAGACCCTGTTCTTCTTCGAATATACGGTAAGGATTTACGGTAATGAACACTTGTACAATGTTGTGAACACGGAAAGTTATTAAATCTATTTACCATCCACCAATAGCTCGCCACCCCTCCCTCAACCACGGCTCCAACAGAGCCGTGGTTTTCTTTTTTCATTTCGTGAATCTGCCATATTTTTTGTTAAAATTACCGAAAGCCGCCGATCCAACTTGCATTCGAATTCTCAAGGTGCTATACTGAACTCGAAGAAGAACCCCTTCGAACAAACTACGATCGCTGGAGGTACCCCTATGAAAATCGGCGTGTGCACGTCTTTGGAAAAACTTCCCCTGCTGTGCGAGCTGGGATTTGACTATATCGAGCCGGCATTCAACTGGCTGACGGCGCTGGATGAGGCGGCTTTTTTGGAAAAATCGGCCTATCTGGAGCGCTTTGACATTGCAGCTGAGGCTTACAATTGCTTTTTCCCGGGGGGATTTACCATCTACGCCCTCGATGGCAAGCAGGACGAACAGCTGAAAGCGGTAGAAGAATACGCCCGTCTCGGATTTGCCCGAGCCAAGGCTTGGGGCGGCAAGATGGCGGTGATCGGCAGCGGCTGGGTGCGGAAGATTCCCGACGAAATGACCAAAGAGGCGGTGGATCGGCAGTTTGCCCGTGTACTGGCAGTCTGCGGTGAGGTTGCCGATCAGTACGGTATGCGCGTGGCCGTTGAGCCGCTTTCCTTTAACGAGTGCAATTATATCCACACCGTTGCAGAGGGTGCCAAGCTGGCACGGCTGTCCGGTCATCCTGCGGCAGGCGTGAACGTGGACTTCTACCATCTCACCAAAAACAACGATCCGCTCGCCTCTCTCCCCGATTCTGCCGACCGTCTGTGGCACGCTCATCTGGCACGCCCTGCCGATCGCAAAGCCCCTGCTATGGTGGACGAAGCGCTACTTCGCACTTGGGCAGATGCGCTGAAGGCTTGCCCCGGCGTGGAGCGGATCAGCTTGGAATGCGGCTGGAGCGACGCTGAGCTGACAGAGACACGCAAAGTTTTGGAACTGTTCCATTCAATTTAAATTCGGTCTGATACCGACCGTGATAGATAGAAAGATAAGAATATGGAGGAAAATATGAAATCCGTACACGAAAATCTACTTCACGTTACCGATTATCAAGTTTTGGGGAAACTCCCCGATCTGTTCACCTTTGAGGACGGCACGCCCGTTGCCTCTCCCGTCGATTGGCCTCGCCGCAGGGAAGAGCTGTACAAAACGGCGGTGGAACTGCAATTCGGCACCCTTCCTCCCGCCCCCGAGTTTTTGGAGGTGGAAACCCTCTTCGTGGGCGAGAAGAACCACTCCTACCGCATCCACACCGGCACCAAGGCACACCCCGTCAGTTTCCTGATGAAGCTGGTATTGCCGGCAAAAGCGCAGAAGGTTCCTGCCATCGTGGACGGCGACCTCTGCTTCCCCTACCATTTGGATAAAGAATATCTGTCTGCCGCTACCGACGAGGGCGTGGCGTGGGTGTTCTTCGACCGCACCGAGCTGGCCCACGATATCATGGGCGAGGGACGCCGCAAAGGTCAGCTCTACGATGCCTATCCCGACTACACCTTCGGTGCTATCGGCGCTTGGGCGTGGGGCTATTCCCGCTGTGTAGATGCGATGGAAGTCCTCTGCAAGGATAAGGCGAATCCGCTGTTCGATCTCTCCCTCATCGCCTTTTCGGGTCACTCCCGTGGCGGTAAGACCGCCGCTCTGGCAGGAGCGGTGGATACCCGTGCCAAAGTGGTCAATCCCAACGAGACTTGTGCAGGTGCTTGCGGATGCTACCGTGTGCATATGAAGGGCTACTGCGACGGACAGGGTGAATGGCGCTCTGAAACGCTGGCCGATCTGTGGCGCAACTTCCCCTTCTGGATGGGCCCCGATCTGGGCGAATATGCAAACCGTGAGGAGGACCTACCCTTCGACGCTCACTTCCTCAAAGCGATGGTAGCGCCCCGTGTGCTCTTCATCTCCGAGGCGGCAGGCGATCTGTGGTCTAATCCCGTGGGCTCGTGGCAGACGTCTATTGCTGCACAGAAAGCCTTCGATTTCTTGGGAGTCCCCGACAATCTCTACTGGTATTTCCGGGAGGGCACCCACTATCATACTCCCGGCGACGTAAAAATGCTGGTGAACATTATCAAACGGCAGAGAGATCCTGCCATTCCTATGGAGGAGGGCTTCTTCCAAACGCCTTTTGTGCCCTTTGATCCCATTGACTGATTCAAGGAGAGTGCAATTGTTATGAACCATCGTTTGAACGATAAAAATCTGATCGCCAAGCGCGATCAGTGGTTTTCTACGCTGGAGGATTTATACCACGGCAGATACAGCGAGCCGAGAGTGTTCGTGGTAGACGGCGTGCTGTCGGTAGGCAGAAGCGACCCCTACCGTGAGCCCGAACAATGGGTGAACGAGTGCCTTGCAGACATTGCAAACGGCAAAGCCGACGCCATTCTCAGCGACACCAAATTCCGCCCCGTTTGCGTGGAGTACGGCATCTACGGCGTACACTACGTGGATAGAATTTTGGGTGCCAACGTCTACTGGAAAGACGGACAATGGTACAACGATTATCTCACCACCCCCATTGGTGAGCTGGAGTTCCCCGATCTGGAGCACAACGAAACCTTCCAGCTGTCGGTGCGTGCCGCCAAACGCTTTGCGGAGGTGGGCGGAGAGTTTCCCATCTTCGGGCTCCCCACCATCGCCAGCGCACTGAACATTGCGGTGAACCTCTACGGACAGGAAATTCTGATGGAAATGCTGGAAGATCCCGACAACGCCCGCAAGGATCTGGAAACCATCAACCGTCTGCTGGTGAAGCTCCATCAGACTTTCAGGGAGATCATCCCACAGCGCCAGCTTCAGCCGGTAGTGTCCTGGGAGCGCACCCAGCCCCCCGGCTACGGACAGATCTGCGGATGCACTACCCAGCTCCTTTCGGGTGATCTGTATCGGGAAATGATCGCCGATCTGGATGCCGAGGTTCTCAGTGTCTACGAAAACGGCGGTATGATCCATCTCTGCGGTAGCCACGCCCAGCATATTCCCACCTTCCGGGATATGCCCGAGCTGAAATCGGTGCAGCTCCACGATCGCGCGGCAGAGGATCTGCAGCTCTATTTCGAAGGACTTAGAGAGGATCAGTTGATCTATCTCGTCCCCTGCAAGGGAATGACCATCGAGAAGGCACTTGCCATCACAGGCGGCAAGCGGCTGGTCGTCATCGCCCACGTGGACGGAGAACTGAGAGTATAACGAAAAAACGCAACCAACAGAATGGGTGATGTCCTTATCGGAGAAATTTTATAAGGGGTATGGGCATAGCCCTGTGCATTTGTTAAACAAATGCGAAACTTGCAATAAAAACAAAAGAGAGAGTAACGCGGTTACAAAATTCCGTGAAACTCTCTCTTCTCTGTTTTTTAGTGATATTCTTTGCTCTCGCAAAGAGTGATATTATTGCTTGCGCAATAGTGATATTGAAGCCTTGCGGCTTCAGTGATATTCTATTC
>JAFTMF010000089.1 GCA_017452565.1 Clostridia bacterium | reverse complement strand
TACAGGATAATGGGGCATCTGTCAATAGTTTTTGCCGAAAAAATTGAGATTTTTTCTTGCATTGGAAGGGGTTACAGGAGGAAAAATCAGGATGTTCGGCGAGAGTTTCAAAAAAAACAAAAATTTTTCAAAAAGTGCGCAAGAAAATGCTTTGCAGAATTGTTATATTTAATTTATGGTATTAAAAGCACGTTTGCTACAGAACGGGAATAGCAATCTCGGAGTCAATGAAACTATATGAATCTTGAAGTTCGTACTTGACAAATCTGAAATAATGTGTATAATTAAATTAAACGAATATGAAATTCGGAGTTCGAAAGGAGAATAATGATGAAACTACGTAAACTGACTGCCCTTCTGCTGGCAGGACTGCTGATGCTTTCTATGTGTGTGGGATGCGAAGATCTCGACGGTTGCGAAGATGACGAATGTCAGGAAGAGCAGGAAGGATCCAAAGGGACTACCACTCTTGCCAAGCCCGTGATTTACCTCTACCCCGAGGAGGAAACGGTCTGCTCGGTGAAGGTGGATTTGGACGGAAAGCTCACCTGCACCTATCCCGAACACGGCAAGGAGGGCTGGCAGAACTTCACCGCCCGTCCCGACGGCACGCTGATCTTCCCCGACGGTAAGGAATATTATTGCCTCTACTGGGAAGGCGAGGCGCAACTTGATCCCGACTTTTCCCGCGGCTTTTGCGTAAAGGGATCTGATACCGCCGATTTCCTCGCCCAAATCCTGCCCGAGATGGGTCTGACCGACCGCGAGGCCAACGAGTTCATCATCTACTGGCTGCCCATCCTGCAGGAGAACCCCTACAATCTGATCTCCTTCCAAGGTAAGGCCTACACTTCGATGGCCGGGCTGGAGATCACCCCTGCACCCGACAGCCTCCTGCGAGTCTATATGGCGGCAAAGCCGCTGGACGCGCCCGTGGAGATCGAAGGGCAAACCTTCGATGGCTTTGAACGCATCGGATTCACCGTGGTGGAATGGGGTGGAAGTATTATTGAAGAATAACAGAGCATAACGAAAACCGCACGGAATTTCCGTGCGGTTTGTGTTTGATATTTGTTATACTCATAGGGCGGGGGAGGTAGTTGCAAAAGCAACTACTGCCCCCGCCCTACGGACGAGTGTGGATAATCTATCAAAACTCCCCACGGTGAGCTTCAAAAAAGTCGTGGTAGATGCGTACTGCTTCCAAGTCCGTCCAGTTTGCCACCGATACGGGACGGCTGTCCAGATCGTAGATCTTCGCGCCTTTCATAGACAGCAGGAAGGGAGAATGGGTGGAGATGATAAACTGACAGCGATAGAAGCGTGCAGAGTCCTCGATGAACTGCCGCAGCTCGTTCTGAAGCTTCGCCGAGAGGCTGTTCTCCGGCTCGTCCAGCAGATAGAGCGCACCCTCGCCGATCTTGTTGGTGAAGTAGTAGAGGGCGCTCTCGCCGTTGGAGCGGCCTGCAACCTCGTGGGTGTTCAAACGGCGGCTGACGAAGGCGGATTTGGTGGAGCCTCTCGCCTCGTTGCGCTTTTTCAGCTCCTCGTAATCGTCCAGCGATTTTAAGAGGAAGGAGGGATCGGAGGATGCGCCCCGTGGCGTCAGTTCCGCATACTCCTGATACAGCTCCTCGCGCCGCCGATCCACGCCCACGTTGATGGAGCGCAGGTCAAGGAGATAGTCGAAGACGTCGTCGCTGGTGATGATCTTGCTATCCCTGGGCGGCAGCTTGCCCAGCGACATCTGATAGCTGCAGAAGTCGAGATAAGACTTCATATAAGGCGTGTTATTGAAGGGGGAGGAGCGCTGGAGACGTAGTTTCTCGGCAATCACGTTGAGGAGGGTGGATTTGCCCGATCCGTTGCCGCCGTACAGGATAGTGATGGGCGCAAAGGTCAGTTTCTGCAGTCCCTTGGGCGGGAAAATCTTGAAGGGGTAGACGTTAGAGTGATCGTAGCAGGCCATAGCGGTCTGATAACCTGCCCCGACATATGCGCCGCGCAGGTAATTGTATTCCTGATTGTCGGTAGCAAGGGTGAAGGATTCCAAATAAGGCATAGCGGCACCTCCTTGAACGATGTTTGGGGAAATTGTAGGGGCCGACGCCCTCGGCGGCCCGTGTTGCAACCTCAGTATACCATAGATGGGAGAAGGTGTCAAGGGGGAGGGGTATCATTGTCCTTAGCATTCATGACGAGAAACGTATCAACAAAAGGCTCCCTCTCGGAGGGAGGCATGAATGCTGCGGAAGTCTCTTATTAAACAATCGGGCGGCATAAAATGCCGCCCTTAATAAAAGTTCTTGGGGGTCCAGCCCCTTCTTTCAAGAAGGGGCTGGCAGAGCTCGAGACGGAGTCTCGAATGCGATTTATTCTTCCTCTTTTACAATGGCAAGTCCCAGTTCTGCCAGCGCCGCAGGATCGGCGGGAGCGGGGCACTTGGACATCAGCTCGGAGGCGTTCTGTACCTTGGGGAAGGCGATGACGTCACGCAGGGAGTCGGCGCCCAGCATAACCATTGCCAAACGGTCAAGACCCATACCGGAGCCGCCGTGAGGGGGTGCACCGTACTTGTAGGCGTCCACGAGGAAGCCGAACTTGGCGTCGATCTCGTCTGCTTCCATGCCCAGCGCTTCGAACATCTTCGCCTGGAGCTCCCAGTCGGTGATGCGGATGGAGCCGGAGAGCAGCTCGGTGCCGTTGAGAACCAGGTCGTAGCACTTCGCGCGAACCTTGCCGGGATCGGATTCCAGATAGGGCAGGCATTCTTCGAAGGGCATCGTGAAGGGGTGATGCATTGCATCCCAGTGACCGGTCTCCTCGTTCCATTCGAAGAAGGGGAACTCGGTGATCCATACGAAGTTGTAGCCCTCGGGGATCATATTCAGCTGCTTGGCAACCTTCAGACGGAGTGCGTCCAGCGTGCCGTAGACGATACTGTTCTTGTCAGCTACGAACAGAGCAACGTCGCCCTTCTTGCAGCCGATCTTCTCCAGCAGTGCGGAGAGCTCTTCGGGAGCAAAGAACTTTCCAAAAGAGCAGGTGGGTGCCTC
>JAFTMF010000088.1 GCA_017452565.1 Clostridia bacterium | reverse complement strand
GCTCGGACGAAGTCCGAGACGGGAGAGGTATTCGTAGTATTTTGTGCGGTAGACCTCTTCCGTCACGCCTACGGCGTGCCACCTTCCCCGTAGGGGAAGGCTTTGGTTTGTGCATATTGCTAATGCGTCTTTCTAATGAATACTTTTTCGACAAGCTCCAAGCCTTGTGAACGAAAGTTCACAAGGCTTGCTTGTTATATGTGGGCTTTAGCACCAAACTGCGCATTTTCGGCGAAATATCGGTTATAGCAGTTAGCGAATGAATCCCATATCTTCGTGGCGCGCTGCCACCACAGAGAATGCATCGTCTGCGATATCCACCGCAAGGGCAATATCCTCTCTGGTAAGAGCGGCATTGATAAAGTGATTATGGTGGCTGGTAAGGAACAGACCGCGGCTGACGCACTCTGCTACCCACTCCTGATGAAGCATCAGACTATCATCATTAGCAATCCGCAGGTAGAACAACGCCGGTTCACCGGACACCTTCAAGTTGAAGCCGTGTGCCTTGCCGGCAGCTACTAAGCCGTCGGTCAGCTCTGTGCCCAGCCGGCGGAACAATGTCGGCGTATCCAGCTTTTTCATCTTTTCAATAGCGGCAATGCAAGCAGCAAAGGGCTCGGCGCTCATCCAATAGGATCCGGTGTAGCTCAGGCTGGATGCGGCAGAACGAAGGCTTTCCACGCCGCAGGCAGCGGACATATTGTAGCCGTTTGCCAAAGCCTTGCAGAAGCAGATGATATCGGCTTTGAAGCCATAGTAGTGGTCGCTTCCTTTGAGATCCAAGCGGAAGCCTGCGCGTACGTCATCAATAATCAGTACAATCCCGTGCTTGGTACAGAACTGGCGGACAGCTGCCCAATATTCGGGAGTAGCAGGGCGGTTATCAAAGAAATTACCGTGGTCGTAGGGCTGAGCAATCAGTGCTGCCACGTCTCCCTTGGCATAGTCCCAAGCTTTTTCCAGTGCCGGAATGTCAAACCAGGGAACCACGATGTTATTGGCAACCTCTTCCGGTAGAATGCCGGGGTAGTCTGCTTTCATCGCCCAAGGCTGATTGCCGTGATAATAACCACGAAGGAAAATGGTTTTCTTTCTTCCGGTAGCGGCACGGGCGGTGAGATTGGCAAAGGTAGTGGCATCGGTGCCGTTTTTCATAAAGAACGCCCAGTCGGCGCAGGCAACGGTATCCACTAACATTTCAGCGCATTCTACCATTTTGTAGGAAGGTGCAGTAGTGCAGTTACCGATCTTCAACTGTTCCATAGCGGCTCGGTCTACGTCCGGGTCATTGTAGCCCAAAACGTTGGGACCGTAAGCACACATAAAGTCCAGATACCGATTGCCGTCCATATCCCAGAAATAGGTGCCTTCTGCTCTGGAAGAGATCAGCGGCCACTTTTCCAAAGGCAGGAACAGACCCTCGCTGGGGCCCAAATGGCCGTACACACCGGAGGGAATCACCTTCAGTGCACGGTCAAACCAAGCTCTGCTTTTTTCGTGGGAATATTCAGGATACTTGCTCATAATGATCTGCCCTCCTTAGCCCAAATATACGGACACACGGTCCAGAATACGATTTACGTTGTCCAGCATAGATATCATACCGCGAAGGCGGATCGTACCCTTGCACATCTCGTTGATGGTGGATACGTTACCGGCAAACAAGCCTGCAGCCAAGTCCAGATCTGCAAATTCCATAATGGCTCTCGGATTTTCACATCTCTGCTTGATGGTGGTAAAATGCTTGTCCTTTACACGGAGTGTAATATAGGCTGTATCTTTAATGCCCAAGGAGATATCGCCGTCCACCGTATAATCTGCGGAGATTTTAGAAAGAGGATCATTGTTTGCCAGAGCAGAGATCGCTCCTGCAATCGTGTAGAGAGTCAGAGTGGTGCTCTTTTCAAAAAATGCCCGATCCTGCATTGCTTCCTCAGAGGGGCGCAGAATCTCGTTCAGCCGATCGGTCAACTTAGTGAAAGGCCCCAGCAGGAAAGAGATCACTTGCACCGGATTTTTCGTAGGCATACCGGGCTTGGAATGATTAATCAACTCGTTGAAGGCTTCTGCCGAGGAAAAGGACATTTTGCAAGTGCAACCGGCATCTCCCTCGGTCATACGGCAACCCTCACGGGTAAAATGGAAGGTGCAGCACGGACCGTTTTTTACGCTGAAGCAAAGGGAGATCGGTTTTTTCAGCTCCGCAAGGATCGCCTGCGCCTCGCCGTCCAGCTGACACAAATTTTCCAGTGCTCCTAAAACGCCGTACATATTGACATACGCCATTGCTTTTGTATCTATCATGGTGTTACCTCCATATTGATAAGAATCTACTGCGTCAAATATTCGTTCTTATGACAAAATTGAAGACTTTGGTCATCGCTAACGATGACACAAGGTCTTCAATTTTGCTGAAACATTCGCGTATTATTCCCACTCGATGGTTCCGATGGGCTTGGGAGTCAGATCCAGTGCCACACGGTTGATGCCTTCTACCTCGTGGGTGATGCGGTAGGTGATGTGGTGCAGGACAGCGTAGGGGATTTCTTCGATGGTGGCAGTCATTGCGTCAACGGAGTTTACCGCGCGGATGATCGCAGGCCAACCTTCGTAACGCTTGCCGTCGCGGACGCCAACGCTCTTGAGATCGGGCACGGAGATGAAATACTGCCATACCTTGCCGGCAAGACCGCAGTTGTCGAACTCCTCCCGCAGGATCGCATCAGCCTCGCGGAGTGCGTGGAGACGGTCGCGGGTGATGGCACCCAGACAGCGAACGCCCAGACCGGGGCCGGGGAAGGGCTGACGGTAAACCATTGCGTGAGGGAGACCCAGCGCCTCGCCAACCATACGAACTTCATTTTTGTACAAGAACTTTACGGGCTCGCAGAGAGTGAACTGCAGATCGGGGGGCAGACCGCCGTCATTGTGGTGGGACTTAACACCGCTCTTACTTTCCAGAATGTCGGGGTAAATGGTACCCTGAGCCAGGAATTCAATTCCTTCCTGCTTACGGGCTTCTTCTTCAAACACACGGATGAACTCAGCACCGATAATATGGCGCTTTTCTTCGGGATCAGCAACACCTTCCAACTTGCCGAGGAAACCGTCGGTTGCATCAACGTAAACCAGATTGGCATCCAGTTCCTTGCCAAAGATTTCGATTACCTGTTCGGATTCGCCTTTGCGCATCAGACCGTGGTTTACGTGTACACAAATCAGCTGTTTGCCGACTGCCTTGATCAGAAGGGCGGCTACAACGGAGGAGTCCACGCCGCCGGAGAGAGCAAGAAGAACCTTCTTGTCGCCAACCTGAGCGCGGATTTCATTGATTTTTTCTTCGATAAATGCGTTTGCCTGTGCGGGGGTTTCGATGGGTTTCAGGGTTTCGGGGCGTTCAAATTCTGACATGATTTATCCTCCCAAATCAAATGGTCAGGGTCCGTCAAACCGATGAATTTGTTTCACTCTTTCTTGCCATTACGAAAATAATTGAATCGATTCGCTCATAGAATACAGAATGAAAAGCAAATTGCCGGATGCAGGCGCTGCCGATAGTTTTATGAAAATTATTATAGCAAATCACGTGAAAAAATTCAATAGATTTGCAAAAATTATTTTTGACGAAAATACAGAAATTTGGGAGGGACAATCGGGTGCATTTGGGGATTTTGAGACGATTCTTTCATAATCGAACAGAAAAACGAGCAGCGGCATTTCTGCTGGCGGTTGTGATGATTCTATTACCGATTTGTGTGCTTGTAATACGGGCAAGAGCAGCGCCGCTGGCGATTCCTATCTTCGAGAGCGTCGCGGAAAGCCGTGTAAAGCGGATCGTGAGCGAGACGGCCGAGGAGCTGATTTCAGCCCGTGAGAGCACCGATTTCTGCATCCTCACCTATGCTTCCGACGGAAGCGTAAAGAGCGTATGGGTAGACAGCGAGGCTGTAAATCGATTTCAGACCGAGCTATCGCAAAAGCTGGAGAAGAAGCTTTCGGGAATGACGCTGACCTGCCGCATCAAAAGCGGCGATCTCATATGTCCGCATCTGTTTTCAGGTAGCGGACTTTCATTGACGGTGCGAGGCAGTGTGTACGGCGGCGTATCTGCGCAGATTGTGAGCGATCTCGCTGAGGGGGGCTTGAATCAAACCTTGCACCGACTGAAGGTGGCGGTGTCTGCGCCGCTGACGATCACCGTGCTGGGGGAGGAGACGAGGCTTACCGTTACCACTCACGTTCTCATTGGTGAGACGGTGATTGTGGGCGCACTTCCGGGCGGTGTGGTGGTTGGAGGTTAAAAAGATAAAAAGACACCGCAGAGGAATTACCTCAGCGGTGTCGAATATTAACCCTGCAAAGCTGCGCCGATAACCGTACCGAAGCGGGCATTTTCGGGAATGATAAAGTTTACGTCAAAGAAGGTGTTGAGATCGCCAAAGATTACCTTGGCTTGAGGAAGGGCGGTGAGATTGCCGGTGAGCACGATGTCCCGGAGGCCTTTTCCGCGGGCGGCAAAGATCGCCATCATACCGATGGTTTCGTAAATCATATTCACCAAACCCAGCGCGAGGTCGCTCTTGGATGCGATGTCGCTGAGTTTACCGAAGTTTGCTGCAGTCAGATCTGCAGAAAGACCCGGGTGAACGTCCTTTTTCGTAATGTCGCTGACACGCAGGTCGATCTTGGAGAGATCGCCCTCGGATGCAAGTTCAATAATGTGATCGATTTTCTTAATGCCGATGAGCTTTTCAGAAAGCCCCATCAGAGTACCGCCACCAATGCCGGTGCCGCCCAGATAATCAAAGTAGCCATCCGCTTTGGCGTGAACGATGGCAGTGCCGGTGCCCATACTGACTACAATCGCTTCGGACAGACCGGAGAGCCAGATACCGCCTCTGCCAACACAGGAAAACTCGGAGAGCTTGCATACGGGAATATTATAGATGGGCGCAGCCATAAAGGTAGAGCCAACGCCGGTAACCATAATGCGCTCAATATCGGCTAAGGTGAGATTATTCTCGGTAGTGAATTTACCCAGTGCACCGTAAATAGAGGTGATCTGATCGGTTGCACGAACGAAAATAGGGGCAATTAACTTGCCGTTTGCATCAAAGCCTACGATTTTTGTGGTGCTTCCGCCCACGTCAATGCCAACAACTGTTTTCATAGAAAAAGCCTTTCTGTATGAATCAAATCCCGGGGATCGGGATAAACTGGTGAATGGAATCGTCTGACTATAGTATTATAGCACATCTGCAGAAAAAAATCAATAGGGTAGAGCAGATGTATTCAATTATGCAGACAAAATAGCGAAGAGAATGCGGTTGCAAAATATTTTTCATTGACCACTTGACAAATGCTATTCAATAAGGTACAATAAGAACAAGGAAACGCGGAGGTTGTCAGATTGTGGCAGCTGGGTTTGGTTTCCCCGATGCTTATCAGAACGATAATGTCAGTATGATTTCCAAAGGAGGAGATTCCCATGGCAAAGGATGAACTGCTGAACAACGATGAGATGATGGAAGAGGTTGACGTATACACTCTCGTAGATGAAGAGGGTAACGAAGGCGAGTTCCAGATCATCGGTGAGTACGAAATGAACGGCGTTGTATACTATGCGCTGATTCCTATGGCTGAGGAGAGCGACGAGTACGTGATCCTGAAGATCGGCACCGACGAAGACGGTGAAGAGTGCCTGGTATCCGTGGACGACGATGATGAGTTCGAGAAGATCGCCGAGATCTTCGACGATATGCTCTTCGACGAAGTTGACTACGACTAAGAAATTCAGCCTGTCCTGTTCGAGATGGCCTTGTAAATAAACCTACAAAAAGATATTGGAGCCCGAAAAACGTTTCTTCTGCGGAGTTAGCAGACCTCCTTGACCGCCCTGCTTATGTCACGGTGAATCAAGACGTTGGGAGCACAGAGGCAGAGGATAGGGCACCGCCTTGCACTATGCAGGGTTATATTTCATGGTCAAACGGCAGGACGGGTTCTGTTTTTCGCCGACACAATCACACTACGGAGTATCCGTAGTGTTTTTTGTTTTTATACAACAGAAAAGCATCCCCATCGCAGAAGCGATGGGGATGCGGTTTGAATAGAGATTACAGACCCAGTCTGTCGTTGATGATTTTGGTAGTGTATTTCTTGTAAATCGCTTCGAATACCATCGCTGCAATGGATACTCCTGCCAGTACGCCGAGGACAACGTAATTCAGATTGAAGCAAGCCAGCATCATATGCGTGAAATAGCATACACCGAAGAAAATCGTAGTGGTAAGGCAAACGCTGGAATCCAGTTTCTTGATCTTTGCGGAGGGCTTTAGGAACGTGATGAGCGTGGAGATCAGGCTGATCAAACAGCTGATGGCCATACAGAAGATGAAAATAATGGGGATGGGCAGGAAAATATAAGCCAGAATTACGATTCCGCGTTCCGATTCATCGCCGAGCAGATCGGAGAAGAAGTTTTCTTCTTCGCTCTCGTCCTTGGAAGCGTTATAGAACTGAGAAACGTCAACTGCATCGGTAAATTTGCCGCCTTTTTCCTGAATTTCCGCATATTCCTTCAAATCTTCCGGATCGTCATCCTTCAAGGTGTAGCACAGCTTGATTTCGTCGGGCAAACCGATTACAACGTCCATCAGAGAGAAGTGGATATCGCCTTCTTCCTCGATGACACCCAGTTCTTTCAAAGCATCGGTGTGCTCGTAAGATACGGTGAACACGGGAAGATAGAGAGCCATAAAGATGTACGCGATCATCAGAAGTACGGTGACGGCTTTGAAAATGTTGGATTTCAGGAAATACTGAATAGGATTGTAAACGGTGGAGCTTGCTTTGGGGGCTGCAGGGGTTACGGGGGGAGCGATGGGCTCAACGGGAGTCTCTACGGGCGCTTCAGCCGAAGTCTCAACAGGAGCTTCAACAGGAGTCTCAACGGGAGCTTCTACCGGAGTCTCAACGGGGGTCTCAAGGTTACGATTTTCGTTGTTCATACTTTGGCCGTCCTTATCTAAAAATTTGCAGCGACGAAGAACGTGCTTCGTCGCTGCTTCTGCAATCATTATAGTACAATGATTGAAAAATGTCAATAGAAAATTAACAGTTTGTTCAAAGAATTAAAGTTCTTTCTCAATCAGCTCGGTCAAATCGGCCACCGTGCGTCCTGCCAGCGCCTTGATGGATTCGACTGCGTTCTCCACTGCATACGCAGGGAAGGCAGCGATCATTGCGGCATCGTTGACGTTATCCCCTACGGCGATGACGTCGGATTCCGCAATCCGCCAAAGAGCGAGCAGGGAACGGATTCCCTCTGCTTTGTCAATCCCGGTGGGGACGATGTCAATGCAGATGCCGTTCTGCAAGGGATTCACCCATTCACCGAACTGCTTGGCAATCTCCGCGGTAACGCGTGCCGCTTCCTCGAAAGTGGGGAGAACGGTGCTGATCTGATGGAAATATGCAACAGTGGGCAGATCTTCGAGGGTATATCGACCGGCCTTCGGTTCCCGCAGGGCAGGATAAACGGTGCAGGGGAAGGCGGTCGTCACGCTTGCGTGGGGGCAACCAAGCTCAAACATTGCGCGGATGAGGGTGGGCGCAATGCTCCCGTCGCAGTGTGTTTCGGCAAGGATCGCACCGGTTCCGTCGGTAATCACGGCGCCGTTGTTGGCGATGAAAAAGTCGCACTGCACGCCGTCCCGCGCTAAAGTGGAGGGGAGAAAATCGATGCTTCTGCCGCTGACGATGCCGAATTTGTTGCCGGCCTTCTGCCAGCGCGCAACCGCCTGTCTGCGGGCGTCGTCCACGCCGCCTCGATTGGTAAAGGTTCCGTCGTAATCACTTGCAATCAGTTTCATATGTACCTCTCGGAGATAGGATACTTTATTGTATCACTTTTCTTCACCGATTGCAAGAATTTTTTTCTATTACTTCTGTTCTGCGGCGATTTTTTGTTCCCGCCGTTCCAGATATTTCAGCCTTGTAGCTTCGCCGCCACGGAAATGGCGCTCGGCTTTGTTGGTATCCAGCAGTTTTTTGACCTCCAGATAGAGTCCGCGGTTTCGCTGTTTCAGCGTAGTGGTGAGATCCTTGTGAACGGTGGACTTGCTGATCCCAAAGTGTCCCGCCGCACTGCGGACGGTAGCGTTGTGTTCGATCATATACTGAGCCAGCCGTTCACTGCGATCCTCGTAGTGTTCCGACATTCTGTCACCTCCCGGTATCACGTTGCTATATCTTATGAAAACGAATGGGAAAAATGAATGAATCCGGAAGAAAAATTGTCCCGATTTTTGCGCAAAATTTTTGCAATTTTTTTCGAAAAAGGGCTTGACAGACCGATCGATCTATGCTATAATACTAACCGTTGAGCAACGAAGCCTCGATATGGAGAGATGGCTGAGCTGGTCTAAGGCGCACGACTGGAAATCGTGTAGGCGTTGATAGCGTCTCAAGAGTTCGAATCTCTTTCTCTCCGCCAAACAAAACCACTTGCATTGCAAGTGGTTTTTTTGCATCTGCTGACAAAAAACGCAATTCCGATAGAAAGGGATTGCGTTTTGGGTTTGTATATGGTATAATCAATTACGATCTACATAGCGATGGGAGACAGAACAGATATGAAATTCAAGGGAAGAAACGGTGGAACGGCAGTGGCTCTGCGCAATCATATCGTAATGATGCGTTGCTTTGCTGTTTCCTTATTGCTCTTTTTGATTCCTACGATTGTGTTCCTATGCCTACAGAATTCTTATTTTTACGTTTTCCTGATAATGCCTGCGATGTTTTTGATTCTTTCTTTTGCTGTGCTGCTGGAAATTCGTTCTGCCGAAACGAAGTTTTTGGCAGGTCAGAACAAAGATCATATTTTTGAAGTCATAAACGATTGCATTTACAAAGATAATAGAGAGATTAAACTAAAACGATCCATCAAGATTTATCAGTATAGGCGTTTTTGGTATATGGAAACGTCCCACTCTATGTTTATAATAAAAGATAGCGACTATATAGTCGGAAGTAGAGATGAATTGATCGCTTGGGCGAGAGCTAACGAGATCAGAGTATTATACGGATATTGAACGTAAGATAGTAAATAGAT
>JAFTMF010000087.1 GCA_017452565.1 Clostridia bacterium | reverse complement strand
GCTCCCGATCCCGACGGATACATCTACATCTACGGCTACCGCGACAACTTTGCCGCATTCAGCCAAAAGGATCTTATCGTCTCCCGTATTCACGAGGACGATTTCCCCGACTTCTCCAAGCTCCGCTACTGGAATGGCAGCGATTGGTGCGAGGATATCGAACAGTCGGCCATCCTTATCGAGCGGGTATCCTGCGAGGTCAGCGTCTCTCCCGTTACGGTGGGGCCGTACAAGGGCAAGTATATTGCCGTGTACAATCAGGACGTTCAGTCTAACCGCATTATGTACGCTATCGGCGACTCCCCCGTGGGTCCCTTCGACGAGTCGGTGCACTGCTACACCATCCCCGAAACCGGTCTGCCGGCTGCAGGCGGAACGGGTACGCTGTACACCTACAACGCCAAGGCGCACCCCCACATTTCCCCTGCCGGCACGCTACTCATCTCCTATAACGTAAACGTCAACGGCGCTCCGATGGCACAGAACACTGCAGACTACCGTCCCCGCTTCCTGTCGCTGGATCTGCAGGCCACTGCCGAGGAGATCGAGGCGCTGAAGAAGCCGATCGCAGGCGATGAGCCCACCGACTCTGCTCCCACACAGCCCCCCGTTACTACCAATCCCACAGGTGATGCTACTACGTCCTCCCCAAAGCCTGTATGGGTTCCCATTGCCATCGGTGCTACTGCGGCAGTTGCCGTTTTGGGTGCCTGCTGTGGCGTTTTCGTCGGTTTGCGAGCTAAGCGGAACAAAAAGCGCTGAGCCGCATCCCATTTTATCACATTGAAACTTATTTACCGTCGCAACTTCATTTTGCGATGTGTCCAAATTTTGGAGGAATATTATGAAAAAAATCGCATTTCTTCTGGCACTGATGACCGTCACTTCTCTGTGTCTGGCATCTTGTAACGACGATGCCGGTGATACTACCACTACCACCGCTCCCGCTGTTACTACCACTCCCGCCACCACCACTACCAAGACTCCCCCCCCTGTGATCACTCCTCAGCCTACTGAGGATGAGGACAAGGCTCCCGCTCTGGCTGACGGCTCTAAGTTCGTTCTGGACGGCGATCTGTCCGAGTGGGAAGGTGTTCACACTGTTAGCGTAATCGGCGAAAAGGCTAACGACGACGCTGACTACTCTCACAAGAAGGTTACCTTCTACGGCGTTCTGTCCGATCTGGGTCTGCACCTGGCTTGCGACGCTTACCACGATATTTACATCGGCAACAGCGGCGGCGAATGGTGGACCAACTCCAACCTGGAGTTCTTCATCGGTCTGGGCAGCGCTCAGAAGTACGTATTCGGTAAGGGTCTGGATCAGGATTGCGGCACCAGCGGCGACGACGTAACTGCTAAGATGGTTACCACCGAGCTGACCGACGGTCCCACCAACTACCACACCATCACTGAGGCCTTCATCCCCATGGATTACCTCAGCGAGAGTGATATTATGTACAACACCATCGACGTTGGTATCGCATGGAAGACCCTCGGTGACCTGATCATCGGCGGCCACGGCGTTGCTGGTCCTAACGGCGAGGACGAATACTGGGTACCTAAGGGTGCATTCCCCTGGGAATCTGCTAAGCCCATCGTTGCTCCTTCCGGCATTTACCTGCCCGGCGAGTACGAGTTCTAATGTAACGCGGCACATCGCAAGATGAAGTCGCTACGGTAAATAAGTCCATAGCAAAGCTCATAGCTGCACTCGCGGCTATGAGCTTTTGTATTTCCTCTTGTCGGCAGGAAAAAAATGTGCTATAATGAAAAAAACGGTGAGGGTTTTCCCTCGCCTATTCGTATAATGGATGAGGAGAAAAACCGTTCTTCTCACGAAAGGAGTCACCCGATGGAAAACTGTGAAAGTAGCTACCGCCGTTTCCTTGCCGGTGACGAAGCCGCATTCGACGAAATACTGGATGCTTGCAAAGACAGTCTGATCTTCTTCCTCTGCCGATACGTGAAAAGCGTGGCCATTGCCGAGGAGATTGCCGCCGATACCTTTGCCCTGCTCATCGTAAAGCCCGACCGATACGATTTTTCGGTATCGCTGAAAACCTGGCTGTTCACGGTGGGACGCAATCGTGCGCTGGATTATCTGCGCCGTCAGAATCTGCGAAGGATTCTCCCCTTGGAGGAAGCCATAGAGCTCCCCGGGAGCGACGAGGACGATCCCGAAGCACTCTTCCTGCAAAAAGAGCGGGATATTGCCCTGCATCGGGCGATGGACAGGCTGAAACCCGAGTATCAAACTGCACTCCACTTGGTTTACTTCGAAAATCTGTCTTACGAGGAGGCCGGGCGAGTTCTGAAGAAAAGCAGAAAGCAGATTGAAAATCTGGTATACCGCGGAAAGAATGCGCTTCGTGCCGATTCTCAGCTGAAGGAGTTAATGAAATGAAAAATAAAGAACAATTCAAAGCGCTGGTAGAAGAGCGCGCCGCCGCAGAGCGGGAGGCCGCAGCCCTTCGAGCTCGCAGACGAAAGATCGCCCTGCGCTCTGCCGTGGCCGTAGTATTGGCGCTGATCATTCTGCCCGTTGGTCTGCATCTGCTGGGATCGCCCGACCTTGGCGGTTTGAGTAACAACGATATGCAAGTCCCGGATGCGCCTATGGAGGACGGAAAAGAGCCGCCCGTACTGGATAATCGCCCCGAGCAAGCCCCCGATCTCCCCGAAGGCAGCGATGACGAGGACGGCGATTGGTTCGACCCCGAGGAAGAAGGAACACCCCAAGCCCCCGATAAACCCGGAACTACGCAGAAGCCCGAAGGCCCCATAGATCCCATAGATCCCGAAGGCCCCACAGATCCCGATGATCCCGAGGAGCCCGATGATCCCACCGTCCCGACCCCTCCCTATAGCGACGATCAGCCCGGACAGGATAGTCCCGTGCTGGAGTCCATCACCGATCCGGTGAAGGGGATTTACGCCCTCAATCATCTGGTAGGGCTGAAACGAGAGCCGGTTGCCGATCGCAAGGCAGACGATGCATTCCTGAGTGCCTATTACGATTTTGCAGTGAAGCTGTTCCAAGATTCCAACGCAAGCAAGAGCGGTGACAATCACTGCTTCTCTCCTCTGTCCGTGATGCTGGCGCTTTCTATGGCTGCCAACGGTGCAGACGGTCAGACGCTTGCCGAGATGGAAGCACTGCTGGGCGGCGGTCTGTCGGTTGACGAGCTGAACGCTACCCTGCGCACGTGGCTGACGGCGATGATGCAGCGCAAGTATTCCAGCTCCACTTTGAACGCCGCCAATTCCATTTGGGTACGGGAGGGCATTTTCAAGGTCAATCCCGCCTTCCTGCAGACCAATGCCAACTACTATCGCTCCGATTTTTACGAAGCTCCCTTCGACGATTCCACCGCCGACGATATCAACCGTTGGATCAATCATCACACAAACGGTATGATCGAGAAGATGGTGAACGAGATCGACGATCAAACGATGATGTATCTGATCAACACCCTCTATCTGGATGCGGTGTGGGAGAGCAA
The DNA here is from genome assembly GCA_017452565.1 of Clostridia bacterium. Taxonomy (GTDB): domain Bacteria; phylum Bacillota; class Clostridia; order Oscillospirales; family CAG-272; genus CAKSQF01. Next base: position 8,869 of record JAFTMF010000087.1, on the reverse strand, counting down.
GTACCGAGACGAGCAGCTGTCCGAGGGCATTTTCCACGGCACAAACGGTGACAGCACCGTCACGATGATGTACGCCGTGGAGGACTACGTTCTGTCTATGGATGGAGCAATCGGCTTCTCTAAGGCGATGGACGGCTACTCCTTCGTAGCCATTCTCCCCGACGAGGGAATCGACATTGGTGATTTCGTGGCTTCGCTGACCGCAGGGCAGCTGCAAGCCTTCCGAGGAAGCAGCACCCGTGCCGAAGTGCACACCAAGCTCCCGTCCTTCTCCTACGATTCGTCCATCTCGCTCACCGATCTGCTGAAGGCGTATATCCCCTCTGCAATGAATCCGCTGACGGCTGATTTCTCCAAGATGGGCGAGACCATTCACGGCGATACCCTCTATATTGGGAACGTACAGCAGGACGTCTCTATCAAGGTGGGCAAGAACGGCATTGCGGCTGCAGCCGGTACGGTCGTTAGCCTTCCCACCGGCGCAGAGCCTCCCCGCACCCTCCCCGTGTACGAAATCACGCTGGATCGTCCCTTTGTGTATCTGATCACCGACAACACCACCGGCCTGCCCATCTTTATGGGCGTTGTGGAGCAGGTGTAAGCCGCTCTGCCCCGTTTGAAAGGAGGATTCTATGAAAGCTACCCGATTCTGTTCCCTACTGCTTTGTCTGGTGCTCCTGCTTTCCCTCACCGCTTGCGAGGAGGGACGCTTCATCGAATCGACCACCATTGCCAAACAAACTACAACCACCCCGATGAACGAGAATGACAACCCATCGCAGAAGCCCGAAGAGTCCCCCGATGCGCCTACTGCTCCCGAAATGCTCGGCTTTTCCACCTTCGACGAAATAGAGCGGTTTGTGGCGGCTGCAAACGGATCTGCAGATGCATATGCGGAATTTATAAATGGGCTGGAGCATAGCTTTACGGCGCCTCAGATAGCCGCACAAACGATCGCCACGCACTTGACCTCCGCTGAGCTGCCCCGTCCTGCCAATGCACAGTCGGCAGAGGATTTTGGCTGTACCTACTATGCTGACCGAGTCGAGCTGGATTTGATTTACCGAATGAAGGGAATCCGTTACCGATTCGTCTACTCTTATCTGCCGTCCGAGCCGCACACCTACGAGGGCGAGCCGATCCTCACGGGTCTGTCTCTCGGCTCAGTAACGCTGGATTTGTATCCGGGCACGAACTGTCTGGTAGGCTCCTATCAGAGCGGTCAAACGGCAGTCCGAGTGATCGTTTACACCGAACAAGCGGCAGACGTAGACTTTGGTCAGTTTGATTTTCAATCCATAGCCGTTCAATGAAGCAATTTGAATCATCCGATTCAAGCTACCCGAAAGGAGTTCTTATGAAACTGCAAAAACTGATATCACTACTGCTTTCCCTTTGCCTGCTCGTCCCAATCTTGGCAGGATGTGGTCAAACAGAAGACATAACAACCACCACCTCCAAAGAACAGCCCGATGATCCCATCCGGAGCGAGGTGATCTCTGCTACCAATCTGATGGCAGGAGTGAAATCCCAAGCCATCCTGGACCGCGAGCCCGACGATGCATTCAAGGCCGCTTACAACGACTTTGCGATCAAGCTCTTTACCGCTTCCGCCGCGCAGGATCGGGAAAACAATCTGCTCTTCTCTCCTCTGTCGGCAATGATAGCGCTGGCAATGACCCAAAACGGCGCCCAAGGAAATACACGCGCGCAGTTGGAAGCACTTCTTGGTAACACGCTGTCCGCAAGGGAACTGAACGCCACCCTACACACTTGGACGAATAGTCTGACCGCCCGCAAATCGGTGACGCTGAACACCGCCAACTCTATTTGGTTCAAGGAAGACCGCCTGATCCCCAATCAAGAGTTTTTACAGACCACTGCCAACCATTACGATGCGCAGATTTACGCCGCTCCCTTCGACGAGCAGACAGTCAATGACGTCAATCTATGGATTGACCAGCAGACCGAAGGTCTGATTCCAAAGATGCTGGAAGAGCTGGATCCCCTCACGGTAATGCTGCTGATCAATACCCTTTATCTGGATGCCCAATGGTCCGATCCTTATCGGGATACCCAACTGCAGGACGGCACCTTCCACGGCGTGGAGGGCGACAAAACCGCCGAGATGATGTACTCGGTAGAATCCTTCTATCTGTCTATGGAGGGCGCACAAGGATTCAGAAAGCAATACGAAGGCGGATTCTATTTTGCGGCAATGCTCCCCGACGAAGGCGTTGAGATGGATGAGTTCGTAGCATCCCTCACCGGAGAAAAGCTGACCGCATTCCTTGCCAACAAAACACGTGCCGACGTGCACGCAAAGATTCCTGCATTCAGCTATGATTGCGATCTGCCGCTGAAAGACGTATTGAAGCCGCTGATTCCCGATGCGTTTGATGAGAAGATAGCCGATTTCAGCGGTCTTGGTAAAACGATGGATGATAATAACATTTACATTGCGGATGTGAAACAGAAAACCGCCATTACGCTGGATAAAAACGGCACTACTGCCTCTGCCGCTACCGTGGTGGAAATGGCTGCACCGGAAGGAATTCCCGATGAGCTGCCTGTTTATCACATCACGCTGGACCGTCCCTTCGTATACGTAATCGTGGACGCTTACACCGATCTGCCAATCTTCATCGGCGTGGTGGAGCAGGTGTAAGCGATTCTTTCACTATTAGACATTTGAGTAATCTATTGCTAACCCACCGAGGGGAGAAGGGGAAACCATCTCAGACGCCGAAGTTTTCCCCTTCTCCCCTACAGTTGCGCAAAGCGCAACTGTCCCCTCTTCCCTTTCCTTGGCTACTGCCATTCTAAGTTTTCTACAGACTCCAAAAAAATCCTCCCTTTACAGGGAGGATTCGTTTGTTTATAAAATTTTAACCAAAATAAGACTTCATCTGACTGTCGCTGAGATTGAAGTAGTCCTGAATATCCTCCAGCACGTTCTCATCGCGGACGCCGTCACGGAAGTAGGCACGGAGTTTTTCTACCGAGTTGTTCCATTTGGTGACCGAGGAGCCCCATCTGGCGCGATCCCGCTCTACCTCGCTCTCCACCTGGGCGGCGAGAGAATCGATGATGCCGATGATGTACTCCTCGTTGAGGACGGTGTCCATCAGCTCTGCGTAGCGGCGAATAAAGGCGTCCTTGCCCTCTTTGCTCTCCACTGCCGCCAAAATCAGCGGATGCTTGCCGTTTTCCAGCAGAGTGGAGGCAATGGGACGGTCATCGGTATGATAGAGCGCCCAGTCTAAATCGAAGTACATCCAGCGCCATTTGTTATCGTGCTCCGACGATTGGAAGTAGCGGATGTTAGCAAGATCCTTGTCTCCCATATAGGAGCGGCAGATGTACCAATCCATCAGGCTGTTGATGTCGATCTTGTCGCAGAGGTACTGATAATGCTCCTTCTTGGACATATCGTGGGTCTTGACGTAATTTAAGAGTTCATTATACTCCCGAGAGGTGCCATTCTGGACGCTGCCATTGCCCACAATCAGATTCACCGAGTCGGCGGACACGCCTAAGTGGCTGGCAACGTATTCGTCGCTGAAGCGCTCACGGAGGTAGTAGATGCCCCAATACTCGCCACCCAAATAGAGGACGCAGGGCTTGATGGCTTGGGCGTACAGCGCCGTTGTGCCATCCACCACGGCGGTGCAGACCTCGTCCCGCATCATAGAGTTATTCCAGTCCTCGCTGCCGCCTTTGAGCAGGAGCGAATCGTATTCGGTAAACTCTCGGCTGTCAAAGAGGGGATAGCGGAGCTTGCCTGCCCCGTACTCCGAGCGGAAGCGGAGCTGAAAGTTCTGCTTGGCACTCTTGCGGCTGTCGTTGCCGTGGAGGCGGAAGCCGAAGGGAACCGAGAATTTTTCCTCTCCATCCTCGATGAGGGTGAGCACGGCCTCGTATTCGTAGTCCTTGTCCACGTGGTTCAGAACGCCCTTGGAGCCGGTGAGGGACGCCTCAGGAATGGCAACCGTCACCACGGGCAGATCGTGAGCAGCGCCTACGATGTAGGTATAGGCAACGCAGGAGCTGCTGCGCTCTCCGTCTACGCAGTAGGCACGAATGGTGGTCACGTCGGTGATGAGCAGCGGCTCGTGATAAACGGGGGATTTTTCGGTGGGACGGCTACCGTCCAGCGTATAGTGGATCGTTCCACCGCCACTGAGCATTACGGTAACCTCATCTTCGTAGACACCGGAGGCAAGGCTTGCCACGGGAGCGGCCACACCGGTAAGATGACCGTCGGTGTTGGCCTTGCCGGGAGTGGGAGAGGTGAGATACACGGGATAGTTCCCCGCTCTGCCAAAGCTCTCGTCCTGCTTCAGATCGCCGGGGATGCGAAGCACGTCGGTGATCTTGCCTTCTTTTGCCAGATACACCGTCTCGCCGTCGGAGCTGATCTTGAAGGGGGCGTGATTCTTCCCCAGCGAGGTATCGCCCGAGCAGAACACAACGTAAAATTCACCGGGGGCGAGGGTGACGTCGGGGAAATGATAGCGAGCGGGCTCTTTGCGCTTATCGGAGAGGGTGTAGTCGCCCAGCTTCAGCGGCTGATCGGAGATATTCTGCACCTCGACGAGATCGTAGCACTCGCCGTCCTGAGGCAGGTGGGATTGATTGGAGGAGATGACTTCGGAGACGATGAGATCGGGGAGCCGGACGGTGTCGAGATAGGCTCGATAGCCCTCCTCGGTATTGGCAAAGCCGGGAGTCGCCCATCGGAGGGCGCCTTCGGGGGAATAGCTCTCCCCGTCCAATACTGCACCGTAGGTGAGCTTTGCTACCACCGCACCGCCACGGGTGAGGTAGACCGTTTCTCCTGCGGTGGAGAGGTGGAAGTCCGCTTCCTCGTCCAGCACGATGACCAGATAGCCGCCTGCGGGGATCTGCTTGCCTGCCAGCGACAGATCGGAGGGGTTGTTCAGATCGTCGGTGAGATAGTAGCCGTCCAGCGATACGGCACTCTCCTCCCGATTGTACAGCTCGATCCAGTCGGCGTCGCCGCCAAGGTGCAGATCCTTGTTGTCTGGCATCACCTCGGAGATGATCAGATCTTTGGCGGGCGTGGAGGGAGTGTGAATGGGGGGATTGGTGGTGGTTGTATGGGAATCCGCGGTGGAGTCCTCACCGGGAGAAGAGGGACGGCACGCGGTCAGAAGTGTACAGAGCGCCAGCAACAGCGCAAATGCTTTTTTCATGGAGAATCCTTTCGCAAAATGGAAAAATGAAGCGATTGACTGTATTATACCACACAACTGCTATACAGTCGAGAGGTTTTAGGAAAGTTTACAAAAAATTTTGGGAAGTATTCTCCCGAATGTGGGTAGCTCTGTTGCGGGCATACACAATCGAAAAAACGGAGGCTTTCGCCTCCGTTTTTTGCTTAGTTAGCTGGGATAATCTTCATATTCAACCGATCTGCCGGTGTCCTTCTCGCCTACGAGCTGACCGTAAGGGGAGAAAACGTATTGCCAAACATCTGCTTGCACTAAGCCGAATCCTGCCCCGACGAGATAGCCAATACGAACGTCTTTGTAAGTCTCGCAAATATGCTGTACTTTTGCGTAACGATTGACGTCCCAAGTCAGTTTGTTGTCCTTCACGGTCAAATTGCTTCCCGTTGCCCCGGGAATGGTATAGAATTGCTGCAGCCGGCCGCTGTTGGGATCACAAATCAGAAGCACTGCGGTGTACTGATCCTTGAAAAATTGGGTTAATTCTTCGGTACTGCAAAGGGTTTGGCCAAATCGCTCTTCATAATAATCGAGGATATCCTTGCCGTCCGCTATGCTAATATTGGGTACGACTCTTCCGCTCAGATAGACCAAGCCGTTGAATTCTACACTGTCGGTAATCTGATACTGTTCATTGCCATTTTGCAAGGTGGCCATTTTCTGTACCGTTCCGTTCTTCTCCTGCATCAGCTGATTGCCCTTGAGCATCAGATAGCCATCGCCCAAGGAAACAACCTTCGTGATCTTAGCCCCTGTGTTATCATATCTTGCATACCGATCACTCACGTAATTGCCATTCATATCAATAGTGAGAATCCACATCCGATCGTTAGAGGCGCTGAACAGAATACAATTGCCCTTTTGATAGAGCATATAGTTTACAACGGGAACCGACAGATTACTCTTATAATCCTTGAACCAAACCACGTCAGAATCAGAATCCAGCAAATATACCCGTACCGTTCGTGTACCTTCACCGTTCTGATAGGCTTCTCCTGCAACAAATACATGGTCACCCACAGGACGAACTTCTTGGACGTAGAAATCGTCCAGACGTTTTTTCCACACGCGCTGATCGTTTTTCATTTTAACGACTTCACTGAATTGCAGTTTTTCTGCAGTCATTCCTAAACTATAATGATACTGAACTCCCTCTTCACCGCTCTGCTGCTGATCGCCGATATTCCAGACATATCCCATCTGCCATAAGCGTTTCAGTCCATCGGAATCTAAGGGCTTGGACTGGATTTCATATCCCACAAGCCCGCTTGCCAGCGCTTCCTCGGTTTTCTCGTAGGTGAAGCTCTCAGACACAATATCTCGATAGATTTTCTTGATCTCACTGCGGGAAAATCCCTCGGCGGAGAGATTATACTCTTCGAAGAAGTCCATCGCTTCGTTGTATTCTTTGGCTTCCATTGCCGCTACGGTGATCCCGCCGCCCACAATCAGCAGTGCCGCCATCGCAAATGCTGCCAGTTTGGCAGGGCTCAATCGCCGTCTGACGGGGATGGGCGCTTTGATCGGCTCCTCAGCCTCAGCAGACACTTCGGGGAATGCGGCAAGAATCTTCGTTTTTTCGGGCAAAGGATAGCTGTCCAATTGGTGTAAAATGTTATCAATCTTCTTTTTCATATTTGCTCCTCCTTTCAGGATTCATAATGCTTTTTGAGTTTTTTCAGCGCACGCTGATACTTTTTCTCGGCGGCAGATGGACTGATCTCCAGCATCTCTGCCACCTGACGGTGAGAAAGTCCTGCGTAAATATGCAGAGTGACAATCTGCCGCTCCTCCTCGGTCAGCTGTGCAAGGAGATCCTGCACCTCCACCGAAGCAAGCTTTCCGTCACGTGACGGAACCTCCCCAATCTCATCGGTAGACAGATTGTTTTTGCGTTTTTTGAGCAGATTGATGGCAGTGTTACGGGTGATGGACATCACGTAGGCGCGCGGACTGTTTCCCGCTTTGTAGAGATTGGCGTATCTTGCCAGCAGAAGCATCACGTCCTGCAACACGTCCTCGGCATCCGCGAAATTGCCCACAATGGTATATGCTACCGACAGAATGAGCCGTCCGTACAAATCGTAGATCACCGACAGCCCGTTCATATCCCCCTGCGACAGGTCGCAGAGCGCTTTGTCCGCTTGTTTGTCAATGCGTGCTTGCCAGAGTATATTCACTTTCTCACCTCCTTGAGATCTCACCTATTAATACAATTCAGAATCCCGATTTCGGACACAGTTGGATGAAAAAATTTTCGAATACTATCAGGGAGAGTGTTCGCCCCCAATTTAGTATAACAGATTGCAGTAGTTCCGTCAAATGCAAAAAAAACGGAGGCTTTCGCCTCCGTTTTGGTGTTTAGTTAGCCTTCGAATTCGGTTGATCTGCCGGTATCCTTCTCGCCTACGAGCTGACCGTAGGGAGAGAAAACGTACTGCCATTTGTCGGCGCTGATTTTTGCCAAATTGCCGGAAGACTGGTAATAGTCCTCGCTGTAAACGCTCTCGATTTCGGTGTAACGATTGACTTCCCAATCCAGTCTGCCGCCGTTTGCAGTCAGTTTGCCGCCGGATGCACCGGGGATGGTATAGAAGCTCTTGGGATCGCCCGTCTCGGGATCGCAGATCATCAGTATAGCGGTATGATTTTCCATATAGAACTTCGAAACCTCTTCATCTGTAAGACCGTCTTTTCCGTACTCCTCGACCAAACGATCGTATGCATCTCCTTCGGATCTGTTGTGATGCTTGGGCAGCTTGGTGCCGCTGAGGTAAACCAGACCGTTGAACTCCACCATACCGTTGAAGTGATACTCCCAATCATCGCCACCGAATTGTTCAAGCTTTTCCAGCCGATTGCCGCTTTGCCGAAGCAGGCGATCACCTGTATCAAACAGGTAGTCATCCCCTACTCGTACAACCGCTTCAAAATCGTCGAAACCGGAACTGAGGTATACCGTTTCGTCTTCGATGATATTACCTTCCCAATCTAAGGTAAGAATCCACATCGAATGGTCGAAATCACGTTCTATCACTGTAATGGTATCATCAGTACAATACAGCGGATAGCGGACATTCCCAAAGCCAAAGGGTCGCGAATATTGCTTCACCCACGCCAGAGTGGAATCTTCGTTGAACACAGCAAGGCGTATCGTATACTCCGGATCATCCGGCAGGCGTCCGCAAACGGCAACTTTATCGCCGTTGGGTGCAATATCGGAACAATGGATTTCTTCCGGATAAATGCTCCACTGTACGGTTTCTCCCTTCAGCTGCTGCAATCCGTTGGTGGCATCTTCTCTTTCCAGCACAACGTACTCGTACCCATCGCTCTCGGTGGTTTGGGTTCTGCCACTTGCTCCCAACCATCCGCATACCATCCACACACGCTTCAACCCTTCGGAATCCAGAGGTTTCGCCTGAATTTCGTAGCCTTCAAAGCTGTTTGCCAAAACTTCCTCGGTCTTTTCATAGGTAAAGCTCTCGGTGACGATGTCCTTGTAGATCTTTTTCACTTCTCTGCGGGAGACTCCCTCGGCGGAGAGATTATACTCGTCGAAGAAGTCTAGCGCTTCGGTGTACGTCTTGGCTTCCATTGCCGCTACGGTGATC
>JAFTMF010000086.1 GCA_017452565.1 Clostridia bacterium | reverse complement strand
CGCTGGGTCTGGTCTCCTGGAACGGCGGCGGCAGCTTCAACAACGTGGTCTATACCGACGGTGTACAGCCGCCCGTGACCGAAGATCCCGTGGATCCTCCCGTGAACGATGACAAGCCTATTTCCACCGACAAGCCTGCGGATCCTTCCGCTCCCGTGACGACGGCACCTGCCGATGATCCTGCCGAGACTCCTTCGAAAGAGGAAAGTCCCTCTCATCTGCTCCCCATCCTCATTGGTGTGGGCGCAGTTGCAGTAATCGGCGCAGTTATGGCGGTTGTGATAGTCAAAAAGAAAAAGTAAGCGCATAGCAGACAACCTCCGATCTGTGATCGGAGGTTGTTTTTTGCAAAAACACTTGCATTTTCAGAAGGATGGATGTATAATAGAGAATATTCTTCCTTTCGAGGCATATTTCAAGGCATATTTCGAGGCAATTATGGATCAAATTCTTTCCTTTCCCTATACAGGCGTTATCTTCAACGCTCTCGTGGTCATCGTCGGCACGCTGATCGGGCTGGCTTGCAAAAAGAGCATCTCCCCCAAACTCACCGAAGCGATAATGCACGGCATCGGCCTTTGCGTTGCTTACATCGGCATTTCGGGTGCACTGAATGCAGGCAGTGATGCGGACGCTAATCCCATTATGCCTGTGATTGCGATGGCATTGGGCGCAGTCATCGGCACCCTCATTGATATCGACCGCCATCTGAACCGACTTGGCAATTGGGTGGAACGGAAGTTCAGCGCTCCCTCCTCCGATGGCTCGCCTGCCCACGGTAGAATCGCCGAGGGTTTTGTCAGCGCCAGCCTCCTCTTCTGCGTGGGTGCAATGACCATTATGGGCGGCCTTGCGGCAGGCATTTCGGGGGACAATACCATTTACTTCACCAAAGGTGTCATTGACATGGTGGCAGCCGTTGCGCTCACGGTTACCTTGGGAATTGGCGTACTCTTCTCTTCCGCGTTCGTCTTTCTGTTGCAGGGGGCAATCGTACTGGCTGCCGGCTTCATCGAGCCCCTTCTCACCACCCATATGATCGCCGAGATGAACTGCGTGGGTAATCTGCTCATCGTCTTCATCGGTCTGAACCTGCTGGGCATCACCAAGGTGAAGGTAGCCAACTACCTTCCTGCCATCCTCGTTGCCCTGCTGCTGTCGATTGTCATCTGAGCAAAGCAAAACCGAAGTCTGTAGAGTTTGGCTCTATCGACTTCGGTTTTGTTCTATCAGAATCGGACGAACTCCGCACCGGGGAATGCTTGTTTCAGACGATACTGCACTTCCGTCCAATCCTGCACACCGCATAGCTCCACGTACTCGGGGCAATCCCGGATATCGGCGCAGTCTCCGTCGAAATCCTGCGCATACAGCGCTCCGTACAGACGGATATTGCCTACCCGATCCCCGCTAAAGCTGCGGCATTCGATCCGCTTGACCTCTCTGAGCACTACGAAGAGCTTCGCCCAAGTCCAGTTTTTCTTATTGACCCGAACGTAGGGCGGGAGCTTCTTTTTCAGATTCAACGATAGGGTGAGTTCGCTATCATTCACCGTAAATTCCTTGGGTTGGCGGGATATATGCGACCATCCAATGAGCACCATTGCCACCGGGAACACGAGGATTGCCGTTCTCAGTTTTGCGCCTTGGCTCCAAACCAAAAACATACCCAGCGCAAGAAACAACAGGGACGGAATCAGCTCTGCCCAAAAACTTTTAGTCAGCATACAGTATAATCGATTGGTGCGAAAGGTCATCGTATATTCCTCCATAGTCTTTTGTGTTTTTAGTATAACACATTCCAACTTGTTTGTCAAGTCTCCCTTCCCCATACGAAAAACAACCCGAAATCTTGCGATTTCGGGTTGTACTTTTGTTATTCCAATATCAGGAAGACAACGGTGAAGATGAGTCCCAGTGTCAGGAACACCAGCCCCACCACCAGCATAGGCAGATTGAAGGGCTTGCGGGTTTCATCCTTGGATTGACGGTAGTCGAAAAACGTTTCCTGCCGTTTGTAGTAGGATTCCCGTTTGAACATGGAAAACAGACTGCGCATGGAATAGCCGAAGATATCAAACGTACCTTTGGAGCCAATCCATCCGATCAGCGAGATTCCCAAGAACAACGCACCGGGCAGGAAGAAGGCATCGGCAAGGATGCGGATCACCTGCAGGAGCTCGGTTTGGGAAAATAGCTTCCAAATGCAAGCAGACGTTACACTAACGATCAATGCCACGGCGGTATAAACGCCGTATGACCAAAGTTTACTCTTTTCGTTCATTCGATAAACGTTCCTTTATCGCAGATCGTGCAAAACTTAGTTCAGTTCTGCCTGATATCTTGCAAATTCCTCGTCATTGCAGCTGACAAAGTGACCGGGAGTAATCTCACGGAAGGTGGGCTTATCTACCGAGTAATCGTGCTCTACCAGCGGATCGTATGCAATTCTCTTTCTGTTCTTCTCGTATACCGGGTCGGGCAGAGGAATTGCAGACAGCAGAGACTTGGTGTAAGGATGGGTAGGATGAGCAAACAGCTCGTCGGAGGTTGCCAGCTCAACCATCTTACCGAAGTACATTACGCCGATACGGTCGGAGAAATACTTCACTACCGACAGGTCGTGAGCGATGAAGAGGATGGTCAGACCCATCTCTTCTCTCAGCTCGTTGAGCAGGTTGATAACCTGCGCCTGAATGGATACGTCCAGTGCGGATACGGGCTCGTCGGCGATGATCAACTCAGGGTTCATAATGATAGCACGGGCTACGCCGATTCTCTGACGCTGACCGCCGGAGAACTCGTGAGGATAGCGGTCTGCGTGCTCACGAACCAGACCAACGCGCTCCAGCATCTCGAAAACCTTTTCGTCGATGACCTTCTTATTGCGCTCACCGCGGATGATCAGGCCTTCTGCGATGATTTCACGAACGGTCATACGGGGGTCCAGGGAAGCGATGGGGTCCTGGAAGATCATCTGAATCTGACTGGACAGTCTTGCACGCTTAGCCTTACGAAGCTCGTTTCTGTATTCCTGCACCAGCTCGGGATTCGCATTGTTCATCAGAGGCTCATACTTTGCATTGACCTCTGCAACCTGCTGGGCGGAATAAGCCTTGTCGCACTCCTTGAGGTCGCGCTTGGCTTCATTCATCGCCTTCTTGCGATCGGCAACGTAAGCGTCCAGTTCAGCCTTCAGACGCTGCGCTTCCTCGGGGGTGGCGTTTGCAACCTTCTCTTTGTACTCGTTCTTGGCACGCTCGATGTCGTCTTTGTAGGACTTCATACCTGCGCCAATACGGATACCCTTGTAGTAAATATTACCGGAGGTAATATTGTACAGCTTAATGATGGAACGACCGGTGGTAGTCTTGCCACAGCCGGACTCGCCTACCAGACCGAATACCTCACCCTTCTTAATCTCGAAGCTGACGTCGTCAACCGCACGGGTGAAGCCGAAGTACTGACAAAGATGGTCAACCTTCAACAGGGTTTCGGGAGTATTACTCATTCTTTGTCACCTCTCTTTGCTTTCATTCTTGCGATACGGTCGGTGATGATCTTGGGAGGATCTACCTTCGGTGCATCGGGATGGAGCAGCCAAGTTGCTGCGTGGTGGGTTTCGCTGATTTGGAACATAGGAGGCTGGCGCTCGAAATCGATCTTCATCGCGTACTTGTTACGAGCCGCAAAGGCGTCGCCTACGGGAGGATAGATCATATTGGGAGGTGTGCCGGGGATGGCATCCAGCTTCTCGTTGGTGTCCAGGTCAGGCATAGAGGACAGAAGCGCCCAAGTGTAAGGATGAGCGGCACGGTAGAAGATGTCCTCGGAGGTACCGTACTCTACGATCTTGCCGGCGTACATAACCGCAATGCGGTCTGCCATATTCGCAACTACGCCAAGGTCGTGGGTGATGAAGATAATGGAAAGATTTCTCTCTTCCTTCAGACGGTTGATCAGTTCCAGAATCTTGGACTGAATGGTAACGTCCAGTGCGGTGGTAGGCTCGTCGCAAATCAGAATGTCGGGGTCAGCCGCCAGTGCGATTGCGATAACGATACGCTGACGCATACCGCCGGAGAACTCGAAGGGATACTGATTGTATCTCTTACGGGGCTCGGAGATACCTACCTCTTCCATCAACTTGATTGCCTTTGCCTTAGCTACGCTCTTGGTAACCTTGTTGACAACGCCGGAGGCGTTGCTCTTCAGGAAGTCAATGAGTGCAACCGTTTCCGCATCGTAATCGCGGGTCTCGGTAGCGGCAACCAGTCCCTCGCAGTGAGCGATCATACGGTCGATCTGATGAAGAATGGTATTGCGCACGAATTCCAGATCGGTGAGAGATGCGGGAACAACCTCGCCGTCGGGAGTCTTGCCCTTAGCAACCAATGCGTCGTAAGCAGCCTTCTGTTTGTCGTAACGGGCAGTTTCAGCGGCATTCTTAACGATACCGTTGAAATACTTATCGATTTCGGTTTTCATACCGCTGCCGAAGGTGTAAACCAAGCTATCCTTAGTGGTGCTCATAGGATCGAGGGCTTCCATTACCTCTTTGGCGATTGCCTTGTGAGCATCATAGGCAGCCTTCTTATCCAGATTCTCATTTTCGAACACACCGCGGTACATTCTCAGACAATCGACGGCTTCCTTCATTTCCTTCTTGCAAACCTGCGCAGAGTAGATCAGTGCCTCTTTTGCATCGGCGATAAAGGAAAGCATAAAGTGATCGTCCAAGTAGCCGCGCAGATATGTGTTCAGCTCCGGGATGGATGCCATCTTGGGAGCCTCTTTCTCGCCGCTGAAGGTGAGATAGTAGCCCATTGCAAAGAAGTTGGGCTGCTTCAGAGTCAGCGCTTCGTCCAGGATTTCCTTGATCTTAGTCAGCGCTGCAACGGTATATTCGAAGGATGTGCGGCCCTTCAGTCCCTTTACAATGGTGCTTCGCTTCAGAGCGTTCTTCATCGCCGCCAGCTTCGCAGGATCGTCGGTTGCATCTTCCGATACCCAACCGTTCACCTGTGCAAGCAGTTCTTCTGCTCTGTCGGAAACAACCCAAGGATTGATGGAATCCTTCGCCTTTTCCTTTACCTGCTTAATGCGGTAAATGCCGTCGTGGAGTGCATTCTTTTCGATCTCGAAAAGGATGCTGGCAATTTCGGTAGAAGCTTCTTCTGCAGCGTGACGAGCAACGTTGTATGCGCCCTCCAGCTCCAGATGCTTGTACTCAAACTTGTTGAAGTCGTTACACTTCTTGGTCAGCTCTGCAGCCTTTGCGGAATCGCCGTTGGCCAGCGCCTCCACCATACGGCGGTTGAGCTGCTTCAGATACTTGTTGAAGATTTCTTTGCTTTCTCTCTGTCTTGCCTTGCCCTTGAGGATCATTGCCTCGGTCAGCTGTTTACCGATCTTCACGATGGGGTTCAAGCTAGACATAGGGTCCTGGAAGATCATAGCGATTTTGTCACCGCGGATCTTGTGGAACTCGTCCTCGGTGATTTTCAGCAGATCCTGACCGTCGTAAATAATCTCGCCGCCCTCGAGGATAGAGTTGCCGGCCAGAATGCCCAGGATTGCTTTGGAGGTTACCGACTTACCGGAGCCGGATTCACCTACGATGGCAAGGGTCTCGCCCTTTGCAAGGTCGAAGTTGATGCCACGAACCGCCTGCACCTTACCGTTGGAGGTGCGGAAGGATATGGTTAGATCTTTTACATGAAGTTTGTTTTCCATATTAGTCATCCACTCCTCTCGTTGCGGGGTTAAAGGCATCTCTGAGTCCGTTACCGAAGAGGTTAAAGGAGATCAGAAGCAGGGAAATAAAGATCGACGGGAAGAGCATCGCGTGAGGAGCAGAGGTCATAGCCGTCTGACCCTGAGATGCCAGCGTACCGATAGAGGTACCGAATGCTTCCTGCAGATTGATAATGCCAAGATAAGTCATAGAAACTTCCGAGCTGATAACGCCGGGGATAACCAGCGCACAGCTGGTGATGATGGTACCCAGAGCGTTGGGGAAAATGTGCTTGAACATCAGACGCCAGTCGGATGCGCCCAGCGTTCTGGCTGCCAGTACGAATTCCTGGCTCTTGAATCGGTAGAACTGCTTACGGGTCAAACTTGCCATACCGATCCAGCCTGTGAGCACGAAGGCAAACAGGAACGAAGGTACGATACCTACTTTCTGTGCCAAGTGGAGCTGGAAGAGGGTGGTTACTACTACGAAGGGCACGCCCGACAGAATATCGGAGATACGGTCCAGGACCATATCAATCATACCGCCGTAATAACCCTGAATTGCACCGTAAATTGCGCCGAGGGTCAGGTTGATTGCAGAAACCAGTACAGCGAAGATCAGAGAGAAACGTGCGCCTACACCGATTGCGGTGAAGAGGCACTGGCCCAGAGAGTTGGTCCCGAAGATGTACATCGGCTCCTGTGCCTCGCCGTCAACCTTCCACTGCTCGTACTGATAGTAGTTGAAGTAGCAGACACGAACGTGTACTGCACCGGACTTCTCGAAGTAGTAAATATAGTTGCCGGGGTCGCTTTCAATGCGAAGGCTGTCGTAAGGAATCAGGTCGGCCATCTCCTGATTGGTGGAGTATGCGGGGATAAAGTTGCCATCGGCGTCCAGCTTGGGAGTGCCCTTGGCATCCTTTACCTGATACCAGATGTTGGCATTGTCCTTGATATCATTGATATCCTTGGGCTCTACGTAAGGATAGAGCACCTGAATGCCGGTTTCATCCTGGAATTTTACCAGATTCTTGAATTCCTCGTAAGCCAGAGTACGGTATACTACACCGCGCTCGTAATACTTGTTGTTTTCCAGCTTGTAGTAAGTGACGTCACGCCATCTGCCGCGGTACTTTTCCTTTTGAATGGTGGTGTCTACCACCTCGATGATAGGATTCAAACCGGTTTCTTTACCGATTGCTTCCCAAGTCAGCTTCTGATTCTCAGACTGGCTCTCGTGAACGTACGCACCGTCGAAGATGCCCCATTTCTTATCGGCAATCGCCTTGATGAAAGGAGGATGGTTCACGTAAGTTGAGTTCATTTCCTTGATGTGGTGAGGAGAAATGAGGGGAGAGACGATGGAGAATACCACCAAGAACATCAGAATCCATGCGGCAACTACCGAGGACTTGTTCTTCTTGAAGCGGATCATCGCGTCTGCGAAATAGCCGCGGGATTTGGTTTCCAGCTTCTTATCGTGGATGTTGGCATCCAGCTGCTGAAACTCGAATTTTTCTTTCGGAATGTGTTCGAAATAATTCTTATCCATAATAATTCGTTATCAGGTGTCGTTTTGCTTCCCTGTGGAGATGATAGTGCATCTTGCAGGGAAAAACCTATTCTCCTTTCCGCCTTATTTCTTGGAACCCATACGGATTCGGGGGTCAATGAGGCCGTAGCTGATGTCTACAACGATACCTGCAAGCAGACCGATGGAGGTATAGAATGCGGTGATCATAATAAACAGCGGATAGTCGGGCGCATTGATGGAGTTGATATAGAGCTGACCAACGCCGGGAATCGAGAAGATCTTCTCGATGATCAGGGAGCCGGACATAATGCCGATAAAGTTACCGAAAATGGAGGGCAGGATAACCACCATACAGTTCTTCATTGCATGGCGAACGGTTGCCTGCGTCTTGGTCAGACCCTTGGTGCGGGCAAGGAGCATAAACTCGCTGGTAAGCACCTCGGTAAGCTCGGCACGGGTGGTTCTGGTAAAGCCTGCGATAACGCCGAAGGACAGAGCCATTACAGCGGGAAGCATAGATACGAACATATCCCAAGTGAAATAGTCCGTACCCGACTTCATCAGGAAGGGGAACCAACCCAGCTTATACGAGAAAATATACTGTATCAAAAACGCGTAGACGAATGACGGTACTGAGATGACCACCATCGTCAGCGTTGAAATTGCATGGTCAATCCAGGTATTTTTCTTCAGTGCGGCGAAAATACCTAAAATGATACCGATTGGTATACTGAGTAGTATGGAATATAGGTTTACAATTACAGTTGCGGGCATCTTCTTGACAAACAGTCCGAATACGTCTTGGCCGACGTACATTTTGTCCGAGATACCCCAGTCCCATTCAGTGAGGACTGATTTCAGGAAAATGCCAAACTGTACGGGAATCGGCTTGTTATAGCCCATTGCCTCACGTCTGGCTTCGATAACTTCTTTGTGGGGATCTTCCGGCGCTACGTAGGGTGGCGGCAGCAACCGGATCAACACAAAGCACATGCCTATGATGATGAACAACGTCAGCAGCATGAATAATAATCTTTGTATAGTATATTTGAGCATAATTCTTTCCTCCCGGTTTTTACACAATGTGGGGGTGTTCCCTACACTTGCCGGTTTTTTTATTAGTATGTCCACGAAACGCGGAATTACTGATTGTGCGTACAGTGAGAGATTACCGGAACGGCGTCGTTCCGGTAATCTTCATATCAGAACGGGAAATGTTCTAACATCCTGCTAATTTGCCGAAAGGTCGCCGCGCTAAAAGGCACGGCGACCTCCGGATCAGACTAACTAACTAATCGTGATTAGTATATTAGTACTTCAGTTCGCCACCCTCGGCCTTAACGTATTCAGCCCATTCGGTGTCGTTGAAGTTGTACTTGGTGTAAGCGATACCGCCACGACCCATAACAGGGTTGTAAGCTTCTACTACGTAGAATACCTGCTTGGAGAGCAGAGACATAGAGCCGTCCTCCAGAACGGGCAGGTAGTTACCCTGAGACAGGATTGCGGTTTCCCATGCAGCCAGGATTTCCAGACGAGTCTCAACGGAAACCATGCCGTCGCCGAAGTTGTAGGACTTGCCGTTAACTTCAACTACGGAACCGTTCAGAGCGTCAGACCACTGACGGAGGTTCATGGTCAGATCCTTGCCATCAATCTTCAGGGTCATATCAACGGTGGTTGCATCGAAGTATGCAGCATCGTACTGCTTATCAGGGTTAACGTACAGGTCAGTGAGAGAGAAGGGATTCAAAGCGGAACCGGACCAGCCTGCCAGACAGGTGTCAGCCAGACCCTGCTTCAGCTTGTTGGACCAGTCGTTGCCGTACAGAGCGGACTTAACGATCTCGATCTTGCCTTCGAATGCAGTGCCCTTGGTTACTTCTGCAACCTTGTCGTTCAGGTACTTGATAGTGGTGGTCATGAAGTCAGAGTCAGAAGACATGCAGTACTCCATGCGGATGGTCTGGTCGGACTTGCCGTCCTTGTTGGTATCGGTGATGTAGCCTTCCTTCAGAGCTTCGTCGAATGCCTGGTTGAAGAACTTACGAGCGCCTTCAACGTCGTAACCGGTGATGGAGTTAACGGCGTCATCCAGAGAAGGATACTTGGAAACGTCTACTGCGTAGAAGTCACACAGAGCCTTCTTAGCCTGGTCGGTGTCACGGTACTTAGCACCGGTCTCGGGATCGTATACATAGGTGGTACCGATCAGACCGTAGCCGGCGGAACGGGAAGGAGATACGGTTGCAGCGAAGAGGTCTCTATCGTAGGACAGGGACATAGCCTTCTTGAAGGAAGGCAGAGACATGGTCTGCAGGTCGTACTTATCAGTATCGAAGTCCTCTGCAGCCTCACGGTTTGCAATCGCAGACTTGTGACCGTTGAGGATCAGGAAGTAGGTAGCGGTACCGGGGGTAGCGTAGCAGTAATCGGAGCCACGGTAGGAGTCGAAGTCAGCAGCCTGCAGGCCATAGCCCATCAGCTCGCCCTTCAGGAACATCAGCTTTCTGGTTTCAGCCTCTGCAACAACCTGGCAGTCGATAGCAGTGGTCTGATACATACGGTAGTTCAGGCCATCTTCGGGATCCTGATAAATGTGAACGGAGTCAGAGTAGCCGTACCAGTTTTCGTTCTTTACGAACTTCATAGACTTGTCAGCCTGGTACTCAACCATCTTGTAAGGACCGTAGGACATGGTGGTCTCAACGGAGGTGTTGTAGGTAGACAGCCAATCGCCGCCCTCGTTCTGAGTCCAGCTCTTGGAGTAGTAAGGCTCGTAAACCAGCCAGTTGCCGGACAGGTTGTACAGCAGGTTGAAGCCGGTCAGGGACTTGCCCAGAACCAGAGTGATCTCGTAGTCGCTGTTCTTGAAGAGACCAACGTTTTCCCAAGTAGATACAGCGTAGGTGTAGCCATAGGATACATAGTAGCCCAGCTGATCTTTAGGCTCGTTGCCCCATGCAGCAGAACCGGTAAACTGGTACAGCAGATCGATAGACTCATCAGTTACAGGAACATAGCCGTCTTCGTCAGCCAATGCGCGCAGAGCGTCAAATACGCCTTCGGGGAAGTACTTTGCGTAATCAGACAGAGCGTCACCCTGCATCCAACCGTAGGTATCGTCATCCAGACCGAAGTAGCAAACTTCGCCGTTAGGAGTTACGTAAACGCCGTCGTCACCCTTCTTCAGAGAGTCGAATGCGTAAGCCATAGTATCGCCGCTAAGGGAGTTAGCCTTTTTAACGGTACGACCACTGTTAGCGTAGCCTTCAGCGCCTGCAATGCAGAAATCACTTGCATAGTAGTCGGTAGCACGGTAGTTCAGATACTTAACGTCCAGCAGCTGCTGCATGGAGTAGATGTAAGTATCAGCGTTGATCTTGGTGCCGACAGCCCAAGTTGCCTTCTCGTTCAGCTTAATGGTGTAAGCATAGCCCTTGGTTGCGTCTGCAGGGATATTGAACTGAGGATGGGACTTCTTGATGTCTTCGGTAACATCGACAGGCATAGCTGCAGCCATCTCGGGGATGATCTTGTAGCCTGCGTAGGGTTCCTTGCCCTCTACAGGATTCAGAGCATCGTTGAAGATGAAGGTGTACAGACCTGCAGAGATGAAATCGATGGGGTAAGAGTCATCTGAAGTCTGATAGGTGTGGGGGTTCCAGTTGGTTGCCAGAGTAGCAACTGCGTCTTTCCAGGTGTAATCGCCTTCGAACTCAACTACTTCCAGACCGGTCTCAGGGTCAACTACAGTGCCCTGCTGAGTGGTGGTAGTAGTCTTGCCCTTATCGTCGTTACAACCAACGAAAGAGAAAAGCATAGCCGCTGCCAGAAGCAGAGCTACGAGGGAAGAATACTTTCTCATGTGTGTTTCTCCTTATAAAAAATTTTAATTTATAACAGACCCTGTGAAGAAGCTACTGCATCCTTCGCCGTAACCGAAGATGAGCGAACCTGCAACAGTTTCATCTGTACGAATCCATTTACTTTGTCATTTTAGCACATTTTCACGGCTATGTCAAGCCCATTTCGGACATTTTGTTTACAAATCCGTATAAAAATACAAAATTACCGAAATTTTTATAGAGAATCATTGACTCAGGAGGGCTTCCACCGAAAAAAACATTGCTTACCGTATACAAAAAATCCCGTCCGAAATCAAAACTCCGAACGGGATTTTTTGCTTTATACTGATCTTATAACAAAACCTTGCCGATGACCAGCGTCAGCGAGTAGCCGTCGCCATCCACCGTAACGGGATCGTTATGATATCCCACGATTCCGATGCTGCTAAGAGTCTCGGAACAGATGAAGTCTACCCACTCGGCAGGCATTTCACCTTCCATAATCTCGATGGCAATGCGATCGGTGATCTCGCAACCCAGCTGCTTACGGGCATCCTGAATGTTACGGATGATCTCGCGGGCAAAGCCTTCTCTGCGCAGCTCCTCGGTTACGGTGAGGTCCAGAGATACCACGATATCGCCCTGGCTTGCTACGAACAGACCTTCCTTAGCAATGTAGGTGACCAAAATCACGTCTGCATCGAATGCAACCTCTGCGCCGTCGATGGTAAGGATAGCGTTGTCGCCCTCCAGACGGTATTTGCCGCCCTTGATGGCTTGGATTACCTTGCCCTTCACGGTCTTGTCAACCTTTGCGTTGATGACAGCGAAGTTGGGATCGTACTTGATCTTGGCAATATCGCCTACGTCTGCGATGAGCTCTACGTTCTTCACGTTCAGCTCCTCCGCAATGACGTCTGCGAATCCGCGAACCTGCTCCAGCTTAGAGGGATCGGACATTGCCAGCTGCATAGTGGACAGAGGCTGTCTGTTCTTCACGCGGTTCTTGCTGCGGATGGATCTCGCCAGAGTGATGATATCCTGCACCAGATCCACGCTCTCAACCAGCTCGTCACTCCGGAAAGATTCGGGAATCTTAGGCCAATCTGCCAGATGCACGGAATATTCGGGAGTCAGCAGCTTGTAGATCTTCTCTGCGATGATGGGAGCCACGGGAGCGAAGAGCTTGGCGGTGTTCACCAGCACGTAGTAGAGAGTCTCGTACGCATTCTGCTTGTCGGCGTCCATACCAACGGTCCAGAATCTTCTTCTGGAGCGGCGGATGTACCAGTTGGTGATGCCGTCTACCAGAGGCAGGAGGTGATCCACGTAGCGGTCGATCTGATAATCCTCCATATTTTGAGTGATCGCCTTCTCGGTGGTGTACAGCTTCGCCAGTACCCACTTATCCAGCTGATTGTCGCTCTCGGGGATCTTATTGGGATCGCCTACGAAGCCGTCGATGTTGGCGTAAGATACGAAGAAGTTACAAGCGTTCCACCAAGGAAGAATGAACTGCTGGAATGCCTCCAGTACGCCGTTATCGTCGAACATCAGGTCGCCGATGAGCATCGCGTTGGTCTGATACAGATACAGACGCAGGGAGTCGGTGCCGTATTTCTGCATCAGCTCCATGGGGTCGGTGTAGTTCTTGGAGGACTTGGACAGCTTCTTACCGTCTTTCGCCAGAATGGTGCCGTGAACTACGCAGTTCTTGAAGGTGGGCTTATCAAAGAGCGCCACTGCCAGCACGTGGAGGTAGTAGAACCAGCAACGGATCTGACCGGTGTACTCTACGATGAAGTCGCAGGGGAAGTGGCTGTCGAACCACTCTTTATTTTCAAAGGGATAGTGCTTCTGAGCAAAGGGAACGCTGCCGCTCTCGAACCAGCAGTCCAGAACCTCGGGCACACGGTGCATAGTGCCGCCGCACTTGGGGCACTTGTAGGTGACCTTGTCCATGAACTGACGGTGGAGATCGTTGAGCTTCATACCCGACTTTTCGTAGATCTCGTCGATGCTGCCCAGCACTTCCTGATGGCTGCACTCGTCGCAGTCGCACTTCCAAATCGGGATGGGCGTGCTCCAGTAACGGTTACGGGAGATATTCCAGTCACGTGCGCCCTCCAGCCAGTTGCCGAAGCGGCCGTGCTTTACGGTATCGGGTACCCAGTTGATCTCCTCGTTGGTTTCGATCAGGCGATCCTTGATCTTGCCGATGTCGAAGTAGTAGGCGTCCATTGCCTTGTAGATCAGGGGACGCTTACATCTCCAGCAGTGAGGATAGTTATGCTCGATGGTGCCGTCTGCAACCGCCTTCTTGTGCTCGTACAGGAAGCGGATGATGATGGGGTTCAGCTCGATAACGTTCTTCTCACCCTGCAGGGGATAGAAGTCGGTAATCTCAGAGGTGAAGCGGCCCTTGGTATCTACGGGGTTCACCAGCGGGATGCCGTTGTTCTTGCAGGTCCAGTAGTCGTCCTCACCGAATGCGGGAGCGGTGTGAACGATGCCAACACCTTCCTCAGCGCCAACGTAATCGGCGGCAACTACACGGAATGCGCCCTGCTCTGCCAGATTTGCAAAGTAGGGGAAGAGGGGCTCGTAGCGATTGCCTACCAGCGCCGCGCCATTGCACTCGTCCACGATATTGGGCTCTGCGCCGAAGACGTTCTTGAAGTTCTTCAGGGTGTCCTTGCCGGCAACCAGAATCTCGTCGCCCACTTCCACGAAGGCGTAGGTCAGCTTCTCACCCACTGCCAGGCAGAGGTTAGAGGGGAGCGTCCAAGGAGTGGTAGTCCACGCCAGGAAGTAAACGGGCTTGCCGTTTTTCGTGAGCTCGGTCTTGAACTTCACCGCAACCCATCTATCCTGACGGGGACGGGTGGAGTCGGACTCACGGGTATCGGAAATGGAGAGCGAAGTCTCACAGTGGGTACAGTAGGGGGTTACGCGATAATCCTTGTAGATCAGACCCTTATCGTAGCAGGTCTTGAATGCCCACATAACGCTTTCCATAAAGTTGGGGGTCATAGTCTTGTAAGCGTTATCGTAGTCTACCCAACGAGCCATCTGATCGATGTACTGTCTCCAAGCCTCGTTGTTGTTGGAAACGATCTCGAAGCACTTCTCGTTGAACTTGTCGATACCGATGCTGTTCTCGATTTCGTTCTTGTCGGTAATACCCATCAGGGTTTCCGCCTGATTTTCAATGGGCAGACCGTGGCAGTCCCAGCCCCAAGTACGGGGAACGCTGTAACCGCGCATTGTCCAGTAACGGGCGATCAGGTCCTTGATGAAGGAAACCAGAACGGTACCGTGATGAGGCTTTCCGGTGGGGAAAGGAGGGCCGTCGTAGAAAACTACTTCGGGCGCCTGTTTGTCTACGGATTTTTCAAAAATCTTTTCGTCCTTCCAAAACTTGCTGACTTCTTCGTGGATAGACGAAAAATCGGGTTTCGGGGAGAGATCCTGATATTTCATAAATTATATCCTCCGGGTTGATTTATCGAACTTACCGAATGATTGCTCATTCGGCGGAAAATGAACATATTTCATTTGATTATAGCATAAATTGCGGATAATGTCAATATAAAATTGCATTTTTCCCAAATTCACGGCAGCAAGATATCCCTTCCCTGCTCTTTCACCTGCAAGCGTAACGGCGGATGAAGTAGGAGGGCGTACAGCTCCAAGCGTGGCACATACTGTTGATCATCCGATCCCCATAAGGCGAGAAATCGGGCTGACCGGGGATGAACGCCTCAAAAAAGGTGTCGGCAGACAGATCCACCATCGCTCCCCAATAGTCCCGCAGATAGTCCATCGCTTCTTCGGCAAGTCCCAGCTTGAACATCGCTTCGATCACGTAGTGGTGCATATAAGGTGTCACCGGCTTGAGGCTGTCCGCCGATTTCAGCGCATCGTGGAGAATTCGCACACCTTCCTTGCCGTCCACCACGCCGCCGAGAATCATCCAGACCGCGGAATGGACGCTGTACTGATCGCCGTCACGAGGGCTGACGAAACGGTTTTCTTCCTTATTATGTAGATGTTCAAAAGCGGCAGTTTTGGCCGATTCCAGTCGAGTGAAACACATCTCTGCATCGGCGTGAGACAGCTCCTGCAAAACGCCTGCCAACAGATCCAGCGTATACAGATAGACGCCGTGGAGGGCGATCCCCTTGCGGAGATCGGGGCACCAATCAATAAAAGCATCGCAGCCGTTGGGGATAGAGAGAATCCCTTCCCCATCTACCGCCCTTGCCGCCGCTTCCATCTGGGACTTTGCCGCAGGATAGAGATCAAGAAAAGTCTCCCGATCCCCCGTATGGCGGTAGTAGTCGCACAAGCTCACCACAAGCAGAAGGGCGTAGTCCATCAGATACCACGATCCCGACACGAACACAGGATCTTCGTAGAGAAAGCCGGGGAAAAATCCTTTGTCATTCGGCTCGGTGGCGGCAAAAAGATAGAGACAGCGGCGTACCAGCCCATCATTTCGGAAGGTGTAGTAATTCGCCAGCGCCTCCAACCGCAGATCTCCCGTCCAGAGACGGCGATCCCGCTTGGGGCCGTCCTCGAACACTCTTTGCATACAGTTTTTCAGGGTGTTCACCGCCACGCGGTCGATTTCCCGCAGGCGATCGTTTGCAATGACAGGAGAAGCCACAGCAGAAACGTCCCCCGAAGTCACGGCGCGGAAGGCAAAATCGGACAGGACGAAGCGTTTGGGCGTGCTCTTCACCGTGATCTCGATATAGCGTGCCGCATATCTGCGAGGCATACGATACTCTCCGGGGAAGTCAACGTTGATCACTTCCTCCTGCAGCCACGAGGCGCAAAGTCTGCCTTGATAGGCGGCGAAATCGTCCTCCAGCTCCCGCTTGGTCTCGCAAAACTTCACGTAGAGGCGCACGGGTGCATCCACGTAAAGATCTACCCAATTCATACGGAAGGAAAAATATCCTACGTAGTGATCGCCAAGATCAATGATAATCCGATCCCCCCGAAAGAGGGTTTTAGACTCCACGGCAGGAGTGACGGTAGTTTCGATCAAACGGGGCAATTCTGCCACGGCCTTTTGCAGATAATATTCGTTCATCGGCGCCTCCACAGGTTGTTGAAAATGCAGCTGTACAGTGTTCTCTCCAATCAGTATAGCATAGTCACCCCTGCTTGTCAAGCAATGCCATCCGATGAAAAACAGCGCCTTCCCTTCCGGGAAGACGCTGTTTTTATGTAAGCGGATCAAACCAGCTTGTCGGGGTCTACTACGTAGGTATCGGTTGCGATTTTGATGGCATCCACAATCGAGAGGATATTGCCAATCGAGCATACGAAGGACATCACGATTCGGAACACCCCTTTTTTGACCTCGCCCATCAGGAAGTTGTGGATTCCAAATCCACTCAGCAGAAGGGCCAGCAGGATCATCACCAGCTTATCCTGACCGTTCAGGGGCTTGGGAGCCTCCTCTTGCTTCAGCGCAACTCCGCAGTTCAAGCAAACTCCCGCATTTTCTGCAACAGCACTGCCGCAGTTCGGGCAAAACTGATTGCCATCCCCTACCTTGACTCCGCACTTCAGACATACTGCCTGATTGGCGTTCAATTCCGCTCCACAATTTCTGCAATTCATAATGACACTCCTTTAATCCTATAGATTATCTTCATTATATTCTTTCAACCCCGATTTGTCAAGTATTCCATATTGTTTTTACAAAAAAGCACTACTTCCGAAGAAGTAGTGCTTGCATTTGGATTCAATTATACGGAACGGATGTCCGCAGACAGGGTCTTGGTCAGCTTCTTGATGATGTTGTTAGCTACCTGCTCGATCTCGGCAGAGGTGAGGGTCTTTTCGCCCGAGCCGATCACCAGTCGGATGGTCATAGACTTCTTGCCTTCGGGTACCTGCTTGCCCTTGTATTCGTCCACGAAGAGCACGTTCTGCAGAAGTGCGGGCTTCTTAGTGTTGATGGCAGCTAGGATATCATCCCACTTCACCATAGAGTCAACCAGGAAGGACAGGTCGTAGTCGTTCATGGGGAACTCAGGCAGGCGAGTGTACTTGTTGGTTCTGGACTTCAGAGGCTTGAAGGCATCCATATTCAGTTCCACCAGTACGGCAGACAGCACTTTAATACCGCAAGTCATTGCCGCTTTTCTGGACAGGAGCGCGATGTCACCGATCTTGGTATCGTTCAGATAAACGTTCATCCATACGGTATCGTCTGCCCAGTAGGGCTTCTCTTCCTTCTTGAAGGTGAATCCTTCCATATGGGTGAAGCGAGGCATAGACTCGATCACGCCCTTAGCGGTGCGGAAGAGCTCGGAGATGCGCTCTGCCTTGCCCACGAATGCACAGCCCAGATGCTTTGCCTGATAGGGGAGCTTCTCAACCTCATCGTAAGGAGAGGTGTAATCGCGGTCAGCGAAGATCTGTGCTTCTTCGAAGATGGAGAATTCATCGAAATTACGCTCGTTCTTTACGATTGCCTTGCAGATATTGGGCAGCAGAGTGGAGCGAACGTACTTCTCGGTGGGAGAAGGAGGAGTAGAGAGTGCCAGTACGCCCTCGGTGGTGGGAAGGATGGCATTCACGAAGTTGTCGGTCATCCAAGGATAGGTGAAGATCTCCTGCATATCGCAACGGAACGCCAGATATTCCTTCACCTTACGCACCAGATCCATATCCAGCTGATTGATGGCTGCATCGAAGGTAGTGGTGATGGGAGTGGGCTGGAAGTTTTCGTAGCCGTACATACGGGCAACTTCTTCCATAATATCCGCCTTGATGGACACGTCACCGGTGGAACGCCAAGTGGGAACCACGATGTGCATACCGGTTTCGGTGAAGGTCACCTCATAGCCCATTGCCCCCAGCTTGCGGGCAACGATCTCCTGAGGGATACGCATACCCAAACGTCTGTCCAGCCAGTCGAAATCCACGTCGATTTCCTTCTTTACCAGCTTGTTCACGTACTGATCGTTGTAGGCGGTCACCTTCATCTCGGGATACAGCTCGCCAAACAGCTCCATTGCCATGGAAACGGCAAGGTCGCAACGCTCGGGATCTACTGCCTTCTCGAAACGGGAGGATGCTTCGGTACGGTTATCGTAGCGGAGTGCGGTTCTGCGCACGCTCTTGGAGTCGAAGTTAGCAACCTCCAGGATTACGCTCTCGGTTTCGGGAAGAACCGAATCCTTGGCGCCGCCCATAACGCCTGCCAGTGCAACTGCACCCTCGGCGTCTGCGATTACCAGATCGTCTGCAACCAGCTCCAGTTCTTTGCCGTTGAGCAGAGTCAGCTTTTCGCCCTCGTTTGCGGGACGAACCTCGATATGGTCGATGATGTGGTTGGAGTCAAACACGTGCGTAGGCTGACCCAGTGCCAGCATCACGTAGTTGGTCACGTCCACCAGTGCGTTGATGGGACGCATACCCACGCGCCAAATACGGCTCTGCATCTTGTAGGGAGCGGGCTTTACAGAGAGTCCCTCGATCTTTGCGCCGATGTAACGGGGGCACTTATCGCCGTTTGCAATGCGCACGTCATAGGGAACCTCAGTGTCGGGAGTATAGGGAGTAAACTCAACCAGAGGCAGATCGTAGAGGGCTGCCAGCTCTCTTGCGATGCCGTAGTGACCCCACAGGTCGGGGCGGTTGGTCATAGACTTGTTGTCAATTTCCAGGATCATATCGTCCAAATCCAGCGCCTTGGCAACGGGAGTGCCTGCAGGAACGTCCAGATAGGAGAGATCCATAATCTCGTGGGTATCGGATACGGGGAACAGATCAGCCAAACCTACTTCCACGGATGCACAGATCATACCGAAGCTTGCAACACCGCGGAGCTTGGCGTTCTTGATCTCTACCAGATCGCCCTCGCCGTGCCAGCGAACCATTGCGCCGGGGCAGGCAACCAGTACCTTCATACCATTTTCCAGATTGGTACCGCCGCAAACGATTTCCTTGATCTCGCCGCCGCCGATATCTACTCTGCAGATGCGCAGTGCGTCTGCGTTGGGATGGGGCACAACCTCTTCGATCACACCCACGATCATTTTATCAAAATCCTTGCCCAGATCGTGTACACCCTCTACCTCAACGGTAGACATAGTGAGATCGTATGCCAGACGGCTCAGATCCATATCTTCGGGCAATTTTACGTAATCTTTGATCCAATTCAGAGATAATTTCATTTTCGTTTTCCTCCTTAACAGATCTTAGTGGAACTGACCCAGGAAGCGCAGGTCAGTGCCGTGGAAGAGACGCACGTCGTCTACACCGTAGCGCATCATAACCAGTCTGTCCAGACCGATGTTCACATAGAAGCCGGTGTATTCGTCGGGGTCTACGCCTGCCGCACGGAGTACGTTGGGATGGGGAGTACCGCCGGGCATAATCTCGATCCAGCCTACGTGCTTACAAACGCTGCAGCCCTTGCCGCCGCAAACCAGACAGCCCATATCAATCTCGAAGCCGGGCTCTACGAAGGGGAAGAATCCCGCACGCATTCTCACGGGAACGTCTACGCCGAATACCTTGGACAGAATGCTCTTGATCATAACCTTACCGGAGGTATAGGTGAGATCCTTGTCCACGATCAATGCCTCATACTGGAAGAAGGCACGCTCGTGACGGGCGTCGGTAGTTTCGTTTCTGTATACTCTGCCGGGATAAACGAAGCGGTAGGGAGGTTTGTGAGTCTGCATATAGCGCACGCTGCCGCCGGTGAGGTGGGGGCGCAGGCAGAGCTTTTCGTTTGCCTCTCCGCTATCGTGACCCTCCAGCCAGTAAGTATCCATACTCTCACGGGCAGGATGGTTGGGGGGGAAGTTCAGATTATCGAAGGCGTAATATTCGCTGGTGATCTCGGGGCCCTGGAACACCTCGAAGCCCATAGAGCGGAAGGCGTCGTTCAGGTCGTAGCACATCTGAGTGATGGGATGCAGACCGCCCATTTTGGGAGCGATACCGGGAAGAGTGCAGTCGAAATCGGGAGCGATCTCGGAAGCCTTCAGCTTCAGCTCTTCTCTTCTGCCTGCGATCTGTTCAGCCAGCAGATTCTTCACGTTGTTTACTGCCTTGCCCATCTCGGGACGCAGAGAGACATCCAGCTTGGGGATTTCCTTCAGCAGTTCGGTAACGGCACCCTGCTTGCCCAGCAGTGCGCCCTTGATCTCCTGCAGCTCGGTTTCATTCTTAGCTGCTTGTATTTTCGCCGCTCCGTCGCGAAGCAGCGCATCTAATTTTTCTTTCATATCAAAACCTCATTCTTCACAAGTCATTGGGATAGAATTTCATCATAAATTGTATTATATCACACTTGAGTCTGATTTTCAATACTTTTCCCATAAAAAAGATGAAATAATAGCGCACTTTCCGAAAAAATCCTCGGACTGTTGTCCGAGGATTTTCAAATATCCGTGTATCTCAGCCGCCGAGGTAGGCTTCTCTCACCATCTCGCTGGCGGACAGCTCTGCGCCGGTGCCGCTGAGCACGATGTTGCCGTTTTCCAGCACGTAGGCTCTGTCGGAGATGGCGAGGGACTTGCCCGCATTCTGCTCTACCAGCAGAATGGTGGTGCCGTCCTTGTTGATGTCCTTGATGATCTCAAATACCTGATCAACGAGAAGGGGCGACAGACCCATAGAGGGTTCGTCCAGCATCAGCAGCTTGGGATGGCTCATAATGGCGTGTCCCATTGCCAACATCTGCTGTTCGCCGCCGGAGAGAGTGCCCGCGATCTGATTCTTACGCTCCGCCAATCGGGGGAAACGGGTGTACACCGCCTCCAGATCGTTCTTGAATCCGGAGCTATCCTTGATGGAATACGCACCCATCAGCAGGTTTTCGTAAACCGTCAGCTCTTGGAAAATTCTACGGCCTTCGGGCACCTGCGTCATACCTAAATGCACGATCTTGTGGCAGGGGGTGTGAGTGATGTCCTTACCGTCGAAGGTCACGATGCCGCTCCGCTTGGGGATCAGACCGACTACGCTCTGCATAGTAGTGGTCTTGCCGGCACCGTTGGCACCGATGAGGGTGACGATCTCGCCTTCGTTCACTTCAAAGCTGATGCCCTTCAGCGCACGGATCACACCGTAATATACTTCGAGGTTTTTTACTTCCAATAATGCCATCTTCGTTAACCTCCAATATACGCGCGGATGACTTCGGGATCCTTCAGCGCTTTGCGGGTTTCGCCCTCAGCCAGCACCGTGCCGAAGTTGAGGACGGTGACCTCGTCACACAGACCTGCAACGAACTTCATATCGTGCTCGATGAGCAGGATGGTCATATCAAACTGATCTCGAATGGAGCGGATGGTTTTCTCCAAATCCTCGGTTTCGTGAGGGTTCATACCTGCAGCAGGCTCGTCGAGGAGCAGGAGCTTGGGATTGGTTGCCAGTGCACGGGCAATCTCCAGTTTTCTCTGCTTACCGTAGGGCAGGTTGCAGGCAAGATTGTTGCGCTCCTCTTCCAGATCGAAAATGCGGAGCAGCTCCTTTGCCTTGGCACGCATTTCCTTTTCCACCTTAAAGTGACGGGGCAGACGGAAGAAGCTTTCCCATACCGAGCACTTGTACTCGGGCTGATTGTGAAGGGCTACCATTACGTTACGAACCACCGTCATATTGTTGAACAGACGGATGTTCTGGAAGGTACGGGCGATGCCCTTGTGATTGATCTTATCCTGCGCCAGACCGCACAGCTCTTCCCCATCCAGATAGAAGGTGCCGGTGGTGGGCTTATACACGCCGGTGAGCATGTTGAAGATGGTGGTCTTACCGGCGCCGTTGGGACCGATGAGACCGTAGATCTGATTCTTCTTGATGCGGATGTTCACATCCTGCGCCGCTTTCAGACCGCCGAAGGAGATGCCCAGATTTTTCGTTTCCAGAATGTAATCTGCCATTACTTATCTCCTCCTTTGGTAGGTTTATCGCTGCTAAGATCCTGGGGCTTTACGTCGATGGAGAGAATTTCGTTCATCTCGATCTTGGTAGGCACAACGTCCCACTTAGCTGCGTCGTCGGTTCTGCGGGCGGGATCTTCCTTGTGCTTGAAGATCTTCTTCAGCAAAACGGTGAGGTTGTAGCGGTCACGGAAGTTCTTCAGACCGGGTGCGTTGTTGTAGATAACGATCACGATAAGAATCAGCGCATAGATCAGATTCTGCAATACCGCAAGGTCGCCGGTGAGCACCGTTGCCAGCTTGGAGTCCAGATAGGTGATGAGGGCTGCGGAAATAATAGCGCCGTTGATGTTACCCATACCGCCCAGCACAACCATAACCAAAATCTCGATGGAGTAGTTGTAGCCGAAGTTTGCACTCTGTACGCGATAGTTGCTGAAGCTGTACAGCACGCCTGCAATGCCTGCAAAGAAAGCGGAGATGGTGAAGGCCAGCAGCTTATACTTGGTCACGTTGATACCGGAGGCGCGAGCTGCAATTTCGTTGTCACGGATCGCGGTTACCGCTCTGCCGTGTTTACTGCGAATAAAGTTCTGCACCACCAACAGAGTCAGAAGCACCATCAGGAATGCGATGATGAAAAGATACTGCTTGGTGTAGCGGGGAGTTTCCAAACCAATGGTACCGCCGAAGGATTCGTCGGAGGAGTTTTGGAACAGGGAGCGGACGATTTCACCGAAGGCGAGGGTTACGATTGCCAGATAGTCGCCGCGCAGACGAAGCGCGGGGATACCGATGATCACACCGCAAAGAGCCGCAACCACGCCGCCGATGACCAAGCAAACCAGAACGTTCAGTGCGGTGTTGCCCAGAGAAGGCTCCAGAACTGCCGCCACTTTACCGCCGATGTAGGCACCCACACACATAAATCCGGCGTGACCCAGGGAAAGCTCTCCCAGGAAGCCGACTACGATGCTCAGGGATACCGCCAGCACGATGCTGATAGCAACCTTCTCCAGCATAAACAGGAGAGAGCTGTCCAGTCTGCCGCCGGTGAGAGTGATGATAGCAAAAACGAGAGTGAAGATACCGATGACGATATAGTTGATATAATGGCGCCAACGGATGTTTTTCAGTGCATTCATTATACCTTTTCCCTCCGTTTCTTGCCAAGGAAGCCGGTGGGACGCACCAGCAGAATGATGATCAGGATGGAG
This sequence comes from Clostridia bacterium, assembly GCA_017452565.1. GTDB lineage: Bacteria > Bacillota > Clostridia > Oscillospirales > CAG-272 > CAKSQF01. The sequence continues at coordinate 7,386 of JAFTMF010000086.1, read as the reverse complement.
AACTCAATGGCATCGGTGTAAGGAGCGATTGCCGTGATCTTGGTTGCAACGCATTCTACGAAGCCAAGGAGCAGACCGCCCAGCATTGCGCCTGGGATAGAGCCGATACCGCCGATAACCGCTGCGGTGAATGCCTTGATACCGGGCATTGCACCCAGGGTGCTGGACACGCTGGGCGCCTTCAGCAGATAGAAAAGGCCTGCCAGTGCTGCCAGCGAAGAGCCGATGGCAAAGGTGATGGTGATGATGCGGTTGACGTTGATACCCATCAGCTGTGCCGCACCTCTGTCCTCGGACACGGCGATCATCGCACGGCCGGTACGGGTGAGCTTGACGAACAGAGTCAGGGCAATCATCACAACGATGGCAACTGCCATAGTCACCAAGGTGGAAACCTGCAGGGTTACACCGAAAATCTTGATGGCGCCGAATTCGTATACGGTCACCATTTTGGATGCGGAGCCGAACACGATCTGCGCAAGGCTCTGGAGCAGATAACTGACACCGATGGCGGTAATCAGAACTGCCAGAGGAGAAGCACCCCGAAGGGGTCTGTAGGCAACCCGTTCAATGGTGATGCCCAAAAGCAGACAGAAGAGCACCGAAAGAAGGATCGCCAAAATCGGATTGTTCAGTGCCATAAACACGTAAATGGCATAGGCACCTACCATAATAATATCACCGTGTGCAAAGTTGAGCATTTTAGCGATACCGTAAACCATGGTATAGCCCAGTGCGATCATCGCATAGATGCCGCCCAGACTCAAGCTATTGACCAGTGTTGATAATACTAATTCCATAAAATACACACCTGTCTTGCAAATTTGCAAAGGTTATTGATAAGCGAAAACTGCATATGCCGGTTTTTGACCGACATATGCAGTAAATCCGGCGATTTGCCGCAAAAATTCCGTAACTCGGATTACTTGTTTGCTTCCTTGATTACGTACTTGATAGCGCCCTTGTTTACGTAGCCGCTCTTTTCCCAAGTGATGTTCTGACCGGTAACGCCCTCTTTCAGAGTGAAGCCGCCGGTGAACTTAGCCTTCAGGATGTCGCACAGATCGGATGCGCTGATGGTTACGGGGATCTCGTTACCTGCGTCGATGTACTCCTTCATTGCGTAGTAAATCGCATAAACGCAGTCGTAAGCAGATGCACCGAACTGGTTCAGGGTCTCGGAGCCGTACTTCTTGGTGTACTTGTCGATGAAGTCCTTAGCCATACCGTCGGTAGCCTTGGAGTTGAAGTGGGACAGCATAGTAACTTCCTGAGGGATCTGAGTGATATCGAAGCCCTCGATGTTGTCGATGCCGTCGAAACCGTCGCAACCGTAGTAAACGCCGTTTGCGGGCAGGATGTCCTTCGCCTGCTTCATAAAGATGGAAGCGGGATCGTAGTAGGTAGGCATGAAGATGAAGTCGCACTTCTTCAGAGTGTCGATCTGAGTGGAGAAATCAGTCTTGTTCGCATCAGTGAAAGTAGTAACGGTGATCTTTTCCTTGATCGCAGCGTCCAGATTTGCGCTGAACTGATCGAAGATACCCTTGGAGTAAGCATCATCGGACTTGTAGAATACGCCGATGGTCTTATCCTTGCAGTTCTCGTTTACGTAGTCAGCAGCTACCTTACCCTGGTTGCCGTCTGCGAAGCACATCTGGAAACCGCTACCGCCGGGGATGTCATCGCCGGAAGCAGAAGGAGTCAGGAAGAATACGTTGTCATCCTTTGCCAGGTTCTTGAACTCCAGACCGGGAGCGGTGGTAACGGTACCCAGAGATACCTGCATGCCCTGTTCCAGCATGGAAGAGTAGTTGGTAGCAACCTTGGTAGGGTCGTGCATATCGTCGGTAGCAACCAGCTTGAACTTAACGCCGTTCAGACCGCCTGCAGCGTTGATCTCGTCAACAGCCAGCTGAGCAGAGTTCTTAACAGCAGTGCCGTACATACCTGCGTCACCGGTGAGAGGACCGGATACGCCGATAACGAACTCGGTGTTTTTAGCGGTGTAACCGCCTGCGCTGCAGCCTGCCAGCATACCTGCACCCAGAACCAGCACGAGCAGCATGGAAATAAATTTCGTGAATTTCATAGTGTGAAAACCTCCGTGAATAAATGTAGTGTAAAAATTACATCTGCGTAACAGTATACACTATTTATTCACCAATGTCAAGGTTTTACAGAAAAAATTTTGAATAAATATTCGATTTTTCTCACATTTTTCGTCGAAGGTTTGCGATTACCATATATTGGACAAAGATTTGCACCTATCCTGCCGAAGAATGGAAAAGAACCGCTCCGACGGGCAGGAGTCGGGACGGTTCTCTCTTCATTATGCAATTATGCGTCAGTGGTGAAAAATGATCACAGTAGCGGTTCAGAAAAAGGGGAGTTCGCAATAGAATTATTATTTCGCCCTTCCTCTTCCCCATCCATCGGCACAAATTCCAGATTCTCCTGCGTTGCCACACCGCCGTAGAGGTGATCGTTGTGCCGTCCGATCTTCCAATAATGCTCCAGAGCAAATTTGGCGCAAAAGGGCATCTCCAGCCCAAGGGCTTCCTCCCAGTCTACCCAGCGCAACACGCCTTCGTTAGAGCAAATCTCCTGCGACACACCTTCTGCCAAATTTGCGAAAAAGTAAAAATTCTGTCGAATCTCGCCCTTCTCCTGCGCATAGCGAAGGGCCACGTAGCGCAGGCGGAGATTTTCAATCTGATCCTCCGTCAGCGAAAGCTCCTCCCGCATCTCCCGCAGAACGCAGGCGCGGGGATCGGATAGCTCATCCTTTTCAAAATGACCGCCCGCCGATCCGGTATAGACGTTGTTCACTACCCTCCCGCCTTGGCGGTAGAGCAGCAACACTTTGTTTCCTTTTAATAAATAGATCGCCGTCATTGGGCGCAGCAGTTTGTTCATCGGATTCCTCTCCCTTCGTCCTTGCCTCCTCATTTTACCACATCCCGTAGCCCAAAATCAACTGTGACTGTATGAAACATATGACGAAAGCGTTAATTTTTCGTGAAAACAACCTCGGTTTCGACTCTCTGCCTCCCTCTAAACTTGACAAACGGCGCAGAATGTAGTATACTGATGGCACAACGATGCTATGAATCGGAGCTTGAGTGCAGATGAAAAATAAAAACTTTTTATACGGTGTCAGGCACGCACTGGAAGGTCTGCTTTTGGCGCTGCGAACCGAGAAGAACTTCCTCGTCTACTTTTTCCATATTCTCGTGACCCTGCCGCTGAATCTGCTGATTGGCTTCTCTCCTATCCAGCACTTGATTTGGGGTGTCTGCGTGCTGGGCGTTTTCTCCGCAGAATGCGTGAACACCGCCATCGAACGGCTGTGCAACTTTCTCACCGAAGCCTACGACGAACAGATCAAGGCTATCAAGGATATTGCCGCTGCAGCGGTTTGCTGTTGGGGGATTGCATTCTACGCCGCGGAAATTTTTATGTTAGGACTGAATCTCTTTGCTTAAATCCATCTATCTGACGATGTCCCCGCTGATTTTAGGCGGCATCACCAACATCATCTTCACCAAAACGAAGCTCTACCGTGCACATAAATCGCCCATTGACGGCGGCAAGTGTCTGAAGGACGGCAGACGGATCTTCGGAGATAACAAAACCATCATCGGTTTCATCTCGATGGTCTGCTTCTGCACGGTCTATCAGCTATTGTGCGGTTTGCTTTGCAACCTATTGGATCTCAACAGCTTCAACGATCTCTATAGCATTCATCCCAACACCATCGGTCTGAATCTGCTCTTCGGACTTTTGGTAGGCGTCACCTATATGCTCTTCGAGCTGCCCAACAGCTTTCTCAAGCGCAGGCTGGGCATCGGATCGGGCAAGCAAGGGAACGGAATGATCGGCACGCTCTTTTTCATCATCGATCAGATCGATTCGCTCATCGGCGTCTTTTTTGTACTGTTTCTTTTTTCAGACATTGGAGTCATCGGCTATTTGATCTATCTGTTTGTGGGTGCGTTTACCCACATCGCCATTAACGTAGTATTACGGATGTTGAAATTGAGGAAAAGCTTATGAAAAAACCATTTATCGGGGTTTATAACCCTTCAATTATTCTCACTTACGTCGGCGCATTTGCCGCTATATCGGGTATGGGGCTTCTGCTGAGCGAATACGAGCACGTCGGATGCGCCCACGCGCTGAAATGGCCTATGATTCTGCTGGTGATTGCCGGTGTCTGCGATCTCTTTGACGGGCGGATTGCCAGAATGTGCAAGCGCACCGATCTGGAAAAGCAGTTCGGCATCCAGCTGGACAGCCTTGCAGATACCGTTTCCTTCGTGGCATACCCCGCCTGTATGCTGCTCTTCGTCACCCGTGCCGATGCGCTGGGCATCATCATCGCCTGCTTCTACACCTTCGCAGGCATTATGCGTCTGGGCTGGTTCAACGTCACTACCGAAACCAACCGCGGCGTCTATTACGGTCTGCCCGTGACCTTTGCCGCCGCACTCTTCCCCATTCTGCACGTGGTTTGGTCGCTGTTTTCCCTTTCCTATCAGGCAGTTGCCTTCAAAATTGCCTTTGCAGTAGTGGGTCTGTGCTTCATCCTCAACTTCAAACTGAAAAAGCCCGGTCTCATCGGTGCGATCTGCTTCGTTTTGCTTGGCATCGCAACGGTAACCGCCCTGATTCTGCTATGAGCCAAATCTATTACAGAGACACGAAAACAATAGAGGACGCACCGGAATATCAAGCCGGTTTGCTGCATTTCTTATATGAAACCGCCTTTGGACGGATGATGCTCCATCTGATGGTGGCACGTCCGTGGTTCAGCAAGCTGCGGGGAATTTATCAAAACTCCCGCCTTTCCCGAAGGGATATTGCGCCGTTTATGGAAAAATACGGCGTATCGGTGGAAAATCCTCTGCAGTTCGCTTCTTTCAACGAGTTTTTCATCCGCCAAAAAGAGGTAATGGTCGAGAGCGACGATCCCTCCCTGCTGACGGCTGTCGCCGACAGCAAGCTGCGGTATTATCCCATCACCGACGATCTGCAGCTTTCCCTCAAGCACTCGGTGTACGATCTTGCCGACGTCTTGGAGGATGCAGAACTTGCCGAGCGTTTCCGCGGCGGCACCTGCATCGTCTTTCGGCTCACCGTGGACGATTATCACCGCTACCACTTCGTAGACGATGGCAAGCTGATTTCCCAAAAACAGATTCCGGGGCTTTTGCACACCGTTCGTCCCATTTCCGAGAAGTATAAGGTCTATACCCGCAACACCCGTACTGTCAGCCTGCTCTCCACCGATCATTTCGGTGAGGTGGTGCAAATCGAGGTGGGTGCCCTGCTGGTGGGTAAGATCGTCAACCATCCCCGCACCACCTTCCGCAAGCTGGAGGAAAAGGGCTATTTTGAATTCGGCGGATCCACCGTTGTGTTGCTTCTGAACAAACCCGTCCAATTCGACGATGACATTGTCCGTATGAACGCCTCCGAAATCGAGACGAAGGTACGGGCAGGAGAAAGGATCGGTATTTTATGCTGAAACGATTGCATATCTACTTCAAAGAGATGTACCCCATCATCCCCCGCCTTCTTTTGGGTGCGCTGGTCTTTTTGGAGATTTACTTCATCGTACTGCTGAACAACGGCGTGACCAAGTTTGACATCGGCATTGCCGAGTGTGTCTGCGCCTTTACAGTGTTCAGCTTCCTGTGCTGGCTGCGAATTGCCGACGATTTCAAGGACTACGAGCTGGACTGCCGACTCTTTGCCCATCGCCCTCTCCCCTCGGGTCGGGTAAAGAAGAAGGATCTTATCATCTTCATTTCCATTCTGATCCCCGTGACGCTGCTGCTGAATTTGCTCTTTATGAACAACTTCCTCTTCTGCGTCATCCTCTATACCTACGGCTCGCTGATGGCCATTTGGTTTTTCCAAAAGCACAAGATTCAAAAATCCCTCCCCTTGGCGCTGGTGACCCACAATCCCGTACAGATGATTATGAACATCTACATCATCTCCTTTGCGGTAATCAAGTACGGCATCCCCGCCCTCTCCCTTACCAACGTGATGGCGGCCTTCACTCTCTACTTCCCCGCGCTGATCTGGGAGGTCACCCGTAAAATCCGCGCCCCCAAGGACGAGACCGAATACGTAACCTACAGCAAGCTCTTTGGCTATAAAAAGGCCACCAACTTCGCCCTTTTCGTTACGCTCATCGACATAGTCACCAACTTCATCCTGGTATGGAACCTGAACAAGATTTCGGTGGTTCTGCTGGCTCTGAACGTGGGCGTGATGACCGTACAGTTCCAACAGTTCAAAAAAGATCCTACCCGATTCAAGCTGGTGACGGTGGTAGAACGCTATACCTACATTCAAGAGATCATTATGATCCTGACGATCGTGGCATATCTGCTCTTCGGCAAGATCTGATTCTCGATCCCCACCTCTATGAAAGGAGGCCGACGGTATGAAGCACCAAACTTTGCAATTTCTATCCGACAACCAAATCAACGTCCCCCGCTTTGCCGTGGTGCGGCCGGGCGATGCCATTTATCTGACTTTCAGCTCTGCGGATCGCTTTGCCGTCCGCTCCTCCTTTGCTATGGAGGACGATGCCCAAACCTCTTTCGCAGGACAGTTTGACACCTATCTGAACGTAGCAAGGGCAGACGTGGCGGCGGCAGTCCAAAAAGTCGCCGACAGCGCCCACAGCAAGACGGTGCAAGCCTATCAGTCCGCCCGTCAGGTAGACGCTACGGGCGAACTTTATATCATCATTCAGGAAATGGTGGATGCAGACCTCTCGGGGGTTATCTTCACCGCCAACCCCATGGGCATCCTCAACGAAACGGTTGCGGTAGTCGGTGCGGGATTGGGATGCAACGTGGTGGAGGATAAAACCCCCACCACTTCCTATTTTTACACTCAGGATGACGGCATCTACTCCTTCGATCAGCAGGAGGGTGCGCCCCTGCTGGATGAAGAAACGCTGATTTCCCTCATCGACACGGCAAAACAGATGCAGGAGCTCCTGCACTACGAAGCCGATATCGAGTACGCCATCCAAAACGGAGAGATTTTCATCCTGCAAGCCCGTCCTATCACCACTCTTTGCACCGATCATCCCATTATACTGGATAACAGCAATATCGTGGAAAGCTATCCCGGGCTCTCCCTTCCTCTGACCCGAGATTTCGTGAAGGACATCTATCACGGCATTTTTGCCCGTTTGGTACTGCGTATTACCAAAAATCCGTCGCTGGTAGAGCAGATGGAGCCTTATCTGAGAGATATGACCGACTCTGCCAACTGGCGAATCTATTACCGCATCTCCAACTGGTATGCGGTGCTGAAACTTCTCCCCTGTTCGGGGAAGATCATCCCCATCTG
>JAFTMF010000011.1 GCA_017452565.1 Clostridia bacterium | reverse complement strand
CGTTTTTTCTCTTTCTTGGAGTTGGTGGGAAGAGCATCCTCTGCCAGCATCAGATCGGACTCGGGGACACGGGTCTGCAAAATGCCTGCCTTGATGGTGTATAGGCCCTGCTTGTCGGCCAGCGACATCACCACGCCCTTCTGATTCAGGCTGACGATCACTACCTCGTCCCCCTTCTTCAGCGGACGGGGAAGAACGTAATCCTCGGCAGAGCGAGTAATCACCGGGTTCACCGCCTCGGAGGACTCCCGCATCGTGCGGCGGATATTGCTTCGTGCTTCCTCCATCTTCTGCGCAAACTCGGCGGATTCTTTTGCTTTCTTTGCCTTTTCCAGCTCAGCCATCACGTAATCGCTGGTAGCTCTTGCGCTTTCGATGATACGGCGCGCCTGCTCGGTGGCACGATCCCGCTCCTTTTCGGCCTCGGCGACCTTCTTTTGGAGCTTTTCTTCGGTCTCCTTCAGCAGCGCCTCGTAAGATGCACGGAGCTCTTCTGCCTCGGTGAGCTTGCGCTCGGTCTCGATGCGGTTTTCCTCCAGCTTTTCGATGACACGCTCGAATCGCTTGGAGTCGGCATCAATAAACAGCGATGCACGGCGGATGATAGCGTTGTCCAGCCCCAAACGGGTGGAGATGGCAAATGCATTGGACTTACCGGGCGCACCCAAAATGAGACGATAGGTAGGAGCAAGAGTAGTCACGTCGAACTCGCAGGCGGCATTGCACACGCCCTCGGTTTCCAGTGCATAGACCTTCATCTCGCTGTAGTGGGTGGTGGCGGCACAAAGCGCACCCTTCTTCCGCACCTCTTCCACGATGGCAACGGCCAGTGCCGCACCCTCTGTGGGGTCGGTACCCGAGCAAAGCTCGTCGAAGAGTACCAGAGAATTGGCATCGCAACGCTCTAAAATGGAGACGATGTGGGTCATATGGGCAGAGAAGGTGGACAGCGACTGCTCGATGGACTGCTCGTCGCCGATGTCTGCGTGAACAGAGGAGAAAATGCGGAGCTTCGACTCGTCGGCGGCAGGAATCTGCAAACCGGTCTGTGCCATCAGAGTGAACAGACCCAGTGTTTTCTGCGAAACTGTCTTACCGCCGGTATTGGGACCGGTGATGACCAGCGTATCAAATTCACCGCCCAAACGGATGTCGATGGGCACGATCTTAGCAGAGCGGAGCAGGGGATGGCGAGCGGCTTTCAGATCGATCACGCCGTCCTCGGAAAGGATGGGAGCGGTAGCCCGCATCCGATAGGACAGCTCCGCACGGGCGAAGATATAGGCGATCTCGTTGATGGTGCGGTAGTTATGGATCAGCGCATTGCCGAAGTCGGCGGCCTGCCCGGAAAGGGCGTAGAGGATGCGCTCGATCTCTTTCTTTTCTGCCGATTCCAGCTCACGGAGCTCGTTGTTGGCTTCCACCACCGCCATCGGCTCGATGAAGAGGGTTGCACCCGAGGAGGAGGTATCGTGCACCAAGCCTTTGACCTCGTTCTTGTGCTCGGTCTTCACCGGGATTACGTAGCGCCCCTGACGGATGGTTACCAGATTGTCCTGCAGGTACTTGTTGTGGCTCTCCGAGGAGATGAATCTCTGCAGCGTATCACGGATACGGGAGTTGGTATTGCGGATGGATCGGCGAATATCGGACAGCTTGGGGGAAGCATCGTCCGAGATGGTATCTTCGGTGAGGATGCAACAGCGGATCTCTCTTTCCAGCGGTTGATTGGGATAGATGCGGGTAAACCGCTCGGCCAGCACGCCCATCCGAATGTCTCTGCGGGTGGAATAAGCGTGCATAGAAGAGGCGGAGGACAGGAGATCGGCAACGTCCAGCAGTTCTCTGGGGGTGAGCATTGCGCCCTTGCCCGCTCGCTCCACGCTGTCCGAGATGTCCTTCACCATACCGAAGGAGGGAGTGCCGTGATGCTCGGTCAGCGACTTTGCATCGGCAGTCTCCTGCTGGAGTCTGGCGACTCTGACGGGATCATCCTCGGGGGTGGCAATCAATGCCATCTCCCGTGCACCCGTAGTCTGCGCACACTCTGCCAGCAGAGACAGAATCTTATCATATTCCAGTGTTTTTAATGCTTTCGTATAATCTTTCATAGAATTAATCTAATTCGAGGCTCTGCCTCGAGCTCCGGTCAAGGAACTTTTTGGAAAAAGTTCCTTGACAATCTTCAAAAACTTTTATAAAGGCGACCCAATCTTGTCGCTGAGGTGATTATTTTGTTCCGCGCACAATCATGATGATAGACACGGTAGTGTCCCACAGCAGTTCACCCTGATCGTACAGAGCGATGCGAGTATCATATTTGGCATTGACCCTTCTGCGCATCTCGTCGGTTTCGGCTATGGAAAAATGATCGGCTAACGTTGCAGTAACCGAGTCGATCGCTTCTAATGCGTTTTGTCGATTGGCGTTAATCATTGCGCGCGCCATCTCAGAAGGATACTTGGGATCGTCGGGGGTTAGATCCACGGTGGCGTACCCGGTACGGATCTCTTGAAAACCGTATTGCTTCATAGCAAGCGGGAGCTCCGCTTCGCTCATAGGATATTTGCAGACGGCATATTTCTCCATAGAATCGTCCAGCTGTGATACCTTTTGCCAAAACTGCTGTTCAAATTCATCGGGCAGCAGGCAATCGGGGGTAAGGTGAATCCCTTTTCGGGAGGAAAGCACCAAACAAACGCCGCCCGGTTTCAACACACGGTACTGTTCGCCGTAAAAACGAGAGGGCTCGATATGCTCGCTCACCGTGTTGGAAATTGTCACGTCAAAAGTGTTGTCAGCAAAGGGAAGAGCAGTAGCGTCACCCTCCAAAAAGGTAACGCCGTTCTCGCTTGCTTGGGCAAATTGAATAAATTCGCTATCCCGATCCAGCCCGATGACCTCGGCATTCGGATACCAACGGCGAAGTGCGCCGGACAGTGCACCGGGGCCGCATCCGATTTCTAAAATGCGTAGAGGCTTGGTTTCATCTAAGTCAAACGCAACCTTGTATTGGGAGGCAAAACGATCGTCAAATCGTAGTTTGCGGGAGAGATATAGCGTGCCGATTCCTTGCACATATTTCGACCAAATCACATTCATAGCAGATACCTTGTTAAGGAATTACTCCACCACCGATTTATAAAACCGCAGTGTAGAGGGCGTATATTCCAAATGGGTCAGCAGGTGCTTTTCGCAAAGGGAGGACAACTCGCCTTGCATCCCCTCGTCGGCCTCAAAAGAGTAGAGCTTCTGGAGCGGCACTCTGAGTAGCGAGCGGAGTAGGGGAAGGGTAACGTCCAGCGGGTGCGCGGGGGGCGCACCTTCCTTCATCATACACTCGGCGCAGATCAACTGTCCTTCCGAGAGGACGAAGGCGAAGGGCGGCTCGGTTTTGCCGCACTCCATGCAGGCAAACAGATCGGGCTCGAAGCCCAAAATCGCTGCCAGCCGCCATTCGAACACCGCCTTCACAAACCAGATCGGCTTGTCACGGTAGCACAGAACGTAGAGAGTGTTGAGCACAAGCCGCAAGAGATCTTCCTGCTCCTCTTCCTCGGTGGCGACCTGCAGGGTCACGTCGGCAATGTAGCCTGCCAATGCGAAACGGCTCAGATCCTCCCGCAGAGGATAAAAAATTTCCTCGGGCACGCCTTCTTTCAGATACCACCGATCCCCCTTACGCTGGGAGATAAACAGCTCGCCGTAAGCAAAGGGCTGACACATAGCGTGGCGCTGAGAGGACACCGATCGGCTACCGGGGGCAGAGAGGGTGATCTTGCCCCGACTGCCGGTGAGAACGGTAAGAAGATTGTTGCCGTCGCCGGTGGGAACCACTCGCAAAACGATCCCTTTGATGTTCTCCTGACTTGGCATACGGCTCACTCCCTTTCTTATCTCGTCCCGTTTATAATCACAATGTTAGTCCTGATTCTTGAATCCGAAATCGCGGATGATGAAATCGCTGTCTCGCCAGTTTTCCTTGACCTTTACCCAAAGATCCAGGAAAACTTTCACGCCAAAGAAGCTCTCCATATCCTCACGGGCGTAGGAGCCGATCTTTTTCAGCATCGAGCCGCCGTTTCCGATGAGCATCCGCTTGTGGGCTTCTCTTTCGCAGAAGATTTCGGCACGGATGCGGATCATCTTGCCCTCTTCCTTGAATTCCTCGATCACAACGGCGGTGCCGTGGGGGATCTCGTTGTCCATCAGACGGAGGATCTTTTCACGAATGATTTCAGCGGCGATCTGACGCTCGGGCTGGTCGGTGAGGGCATCCTCGTCGAAGATCCACTCGCCTTCCTTCAGGAGCTTTTGGGCTTCGGCTTTCACGATGCTCACGCCGTCTTCCTTCAGTGCGCAAATCGGCACGACGGAGGCGAAATCGAAGAGCTCAGCGTATGCGGTGATGACCTCGCCTACCTTGAGGGCGTTGGAGAGGTCGGTTTTGTTCAGTACGAGAATGGCAGGGATTCCATCCTGCTCAAAGCGGCGGATCAGCTGCTTCTCCACGTCGCCGGGAGCACGGGAGGCATCGGCAACGAGGATGGCCGCATCCACGTCGGCAAGGGCGGTGCTCACCGCCTTCACCATCACGCTGCCCAAACGGGTTTTGGGAGAGTGCATACCGGGGGTATCCAAAAAGACGAACTGATTCTCGCCCTCGGTGAGGATGCCGGTGATACGGGTACGGGTGGTTTGGGGTTTCTTAGAGACAATGGCCACCTTTTCGCCCAGCAGAGCGTTGAGCAGGGTGGATTTGCCTACGTTCGGTCTGCCTACAATGGCCAGAAATCCTGTTTTTTGCATATCTATTTAGTGGCGGCAGAATGCCGCATCCTTTCACAGAAATTGGTGATAACAGCTTAGTATAGCACTTTTGGTGCCATTTTGCAAGCATTTTGGGAAAATTCACAGTAGAGGGACGGTTGAAGGGGGTAGTTGCGCGATGCGCAACTACGGGGCGGGAGGAGCAAGCCCCTCCCCTACCCAAGGGGAGGCAAAGGAGTGGCCGAAGGGAGACCCGAAGGGAGGCGAAGGGGCGGTTACCGCCCGATTCCCATCTGTTCCAAAACCTCTTCCTGCCGACGGAACATATCGGCCTCGTCCTCGGGGGAGGTCTCGTGATCGTAGCCCAGCAGATGAAGCATAGAGTGGACGGTGAGGAAGGCTACCTCCCGTTTCAGGGAATGTCCGTATTCCTTCGCTTGCTCGGCGGCACGCTCCATAGAGAGAACGATGTCTCCCAGCGCACAGAACTCGCCGTCGCCGAAATCGTCGTCAAAGAGAGGGAAGGACAGCACGTCGGTGGGGCGATCCACGCCTCGCTGCTCACGGTTGAGGACGTGAATGGCGGCGTTGTCCACCAGGGTCACCGATACCTCGGCAGGACGCTCGAATCCCTCGTATGCCAGCGTGGCACGGATGGCGGAGTGCAGAAGATGCTTTAGCGGAAAATCGCATTTGTACAAATGTTGCTGGTTTTCAATATAAATCTTGGTTTTCATATCAGTTTCCGTTCAGTTTGCGGAAGGTGCGCGCAGGGCGCTCTTCCTTGTTTGCCTTATCCCGATCGTGCTTATCGTAGGCCTCGATGATCTTCATGACCAGTCTGTGGCGCACTACGTCACGGGAGGTGAAGTGATGGATGGCAATATCGTCGATGCCCTCCAAAATCTTCACCGCTTGTCCCAGACCGCTTTGAATACTGCGGGGCAGGTCGGTCTGCGACAGGTCACCGGTGACCACCGCCTTGGAGCCAAAGCCCAGACGGGTGAGGAACATTTTCATCTGTTCGGGAGTGGTGTTCTGTGCCTCGTCCAGAATGATGAAGCAGTCGTCCAAGGTTCGACCGCGCATATAAGCCAGCGGTGCGATCTCGATGATGCCTTTTTCCAGATTGCGGGCGTATGCTTCTGCACCCATAGTCTCGTAAAGTGCATCGTAGAGGGGACGCAGGTAGGGATCGATCTTGCTCTGCAGGTCGCCGGGGAGATAACCCAGCCGCTCGCCTGCCTCTACCGCAGGACGGGTGAGGATGATGCGAGAGACCTCCTTGCGGCGCAGAGCGGTAACCGCCATTGCCACGGCAAGGAAGGTTTTACCCGTACCTGCCGGGCCGACGCCCAGCACCACCGTATTCTTGCGGATGAGATCCACGTAGCGCTTCTGTCCTACGGTCTTGGCCTTGATAGGCTTTCCCTTGGCGGTGATGCAACTGCAGTCGCTGCCCATGGCATCTAAATCGCCTCCTTCTCCCGACAGACAGAGGGAGAGGGCGTATTCGGTTTTCTGCTCGTTCACCTCTTCGCCTACCTCTGCAAGCCGCTTGAGATGGGAGAGGGCGGCAATGGCAACGGCAACGTCTGCCTCATTTCCCGAAACGGTGATGGTATTCTCCTCGCCTGAGCGAAGGGAAATGCGTACCGACAAACGGTTTTCGATGAGGATCACGTTGCGATCCATACTGCCAAATATGGCGGCAGACTGCGCCGCTGATTCAATGGGAAGAAACTGTTCCATAGAGTCCTTTCTTGTTTGGGGCGCCGCCCAAAACCCCGGTTAAGAACCTTTTTGAAAAAAGGTTCTTAACAATCTCCAAAAACTTTTATAAAATTACGTTTGACCGGGGAGTTCTGTCATAGGGACTTGCTTTGCAATATCCATAATGCAGTAGACCTGCCAGGTCAGCTTCACACCCTTCGCCGTGTGCTCCACCGATCGGGTGAGCGAGAGCACCTCTGCCTCTCGAAGCGCCGATGATACCAGCGTTGCCATTCGTGCATTCGCAATGGCTTCCGCCTCAGAACGGGAGTGGGTGATTGCCACCTTCTGATAGCCAATGAGCCGTCTGGTTGCAATGGCGACGGGAAGAGACGTTCCATCGGGGAGGGTGAGAGAATCCTTACTCTCTATTGTACCATAAGTCGGGGTCAAAATGCTACTGTTTTCAAAAAGTTTTACCGATTTTTTGAAAAAAATCAGCGACTTTCGCAACGATTCCTCCCCAGTCGGACGGAGAGTTTCCTCTTCGTAGGGCACCTCCACCGTAAAGCTGCGCTCCACCTTTGCAAATACCTTTCCGTCGGCAGCAGTCAGCCGCCAACGCTCCTCGTCCATCTGACACATCCCCGAGATCAAGGTCTGTCCTGCCTGCACCGCTTCGCCCGGCTTGATCAGCACCTGCCCGTCGTACAGTTCGATCCGATGGATCAGCCCACCGTATGCCGCCACCACACTGGCGGGTCGGTTCTCTGACTGTTCGCCTTGAGGAAAGGAGGTTTCCTTGATCTGCACCTCGCATCGGGTACCGATGATGTTGATGGCCACGTAGGCAAGCCGTTTGTCTTTTAATATCACTCTCTGTGCCGTCCGAATGGCATCAATCGGCGGGATATAACTGCCCACCTCCACCCCTTCCTCGGCAAGGATGGCAAGCACCTCTCCTTCGCTCATGGTTTCGCATCCCACTACCCGCACCTGCCAAAGGAAGAGGGAACCGGCCACGGTGATAGCAATAGCGGCGGCCAATCCCAGCCATAGCCCTACACGCCTCCGAAGATGCCACAGAGCAATCGGCAGACCGCCGTAGTCCACCGTTTCCACGGTAAATTGATGTTGTTTCAATAGGCGCAGGAGCTTTCGTTTTTGATATAGAGGGACGGTAAAGGATAGCCGTCCCCCCTCTCCCCGCCTCTGATCGGCTACGTTCACGCTTTGCCGCAGAAACAGCGTCGCCGCTGCCGCTGCCCGATCGCTGAGGGTGATTCTTGCGTAGCCTACCAATAGACAAAACAGACGGAACATCATCGGGCGCAAAGCTCCATTCCCCGAATCCGCCCGGTCACCTGCATTTCGCCGTCAAAATAACTTTTCAGCATCAAGTCCTTGCCGTCGATGCGCAGACCTCCTTGGGTGAGTCGGAGCAGGATCACCTCGTCCTCGTACACCTGCACGCCGTTGCATCCCATCACCGTCACCTCGCCGGGAACAAAGCGGATATCAAATCCCGATGCGGGAACTCTTTCTTTTTCCATAGCATAATCCTCCCGAGATCATAATAAGATTGCAAAAAAAGTCTATTCCGAAAGGGGTTGAAAGATACCTTGACCGCTACAGATTCAATGAATACTTGCCGTTTGTCTCGTAAGCTTCGCTATCGCAGACACTCGGTGGGTGGTCTGATCGCTCTGCTGCTTCTGTGGGGATTTGTTTCTTTTGCGCTTCGGGATGCCGCACTGCTGGCAAAGACGGTGGAGGATGCCCTCTCTCTTTGCATTAGGCAAGTGATCCCCGTCCTCTTTCCCATTGCGGCGGCAGGAGGATTGCTCACCACTCTTGCCCCGCCGCCTCGCTTTCTCTGCCGACCGATCGGACGGCTTTTTCGCTTGTCCGATCCATCGGTGGGGGTGCTGCTGATTGCATTGGTGTCCGGCTTTCCCATCGGTGCGATGCTGGCGTCCCGTCTGTTGGAGGCAGGACGGATCGACAGAGAGGAGTCCTCCCGACTTGCCGCCTATACCAACAACGCCTCTGCCGCTTTCCTCACGGGATGCGTGGGAGCAGGATTCTTTGGCAGTTCTCGGCTTGGGTGGATTTTGTGGATCGCCTCCACCTCAGCCGCATTGATGGTAGGCGGATGGATGGGTCGCCGCGCTCCTCGTCCTGCCGCAGATGGGGGGAGCACACGTCCGCTCCCGTCTCCCGGTGAATTGGCGCAGGCGCTGAAGGCAACGGGGCTGGGAATGCTGAATCTCACCGCTTTCGTGGTGTTTTTCGCGGTCTTTTGTGCTTTTTTGAAGCAATCGCTCATAGCCCTTCTCCCATCGGGTGCAATAGCGGACTCTGTCAGCGCCATCACTCTCGCCATCTTCGAGATTACGGGGGGATTGTCTGCCATCGCCCGTCTGTCAGCCCCGCTACCCCTGCGGATGGCACTGGCAGGAGCGGCGGCAGGATTTGGCGGTCTGTCGGTCTTTCTGCAATGCATGGCGGCAGGGGGAGCGCTGCAGATGGAATCTGCAGAAAAGCGGCTGTTTACCGCCCGACTTGC
Source organism: Clostridia bacterium (assembly GCA_017452565.1). Classification (GTDB taxonomy): domain Bacteria; phylum Bacillota; class Clostridia; order Oscillospirales; family CAG-272; genus CAKSQF01. Next base: position 2,098 of record JAFTMF010000011.1, on the reverse strand, counting down.
CATCGGTGTTCTCTCGGGAATATTGGCGCTTTTGCTCACCTTACTTCTTGGCTGATACTTGACAAAAAACTCGGATAGTGATAGAATAAAAACAGAAAATGCCTTCTCAGCAAGGCAAGGAAAGGACGTATAGACGCTATGAAAACGCCTTCTGTATTTGTATTCGATATGGGCAGAGTGCTTCTCGACTTTGACCCCTCTCTTTGTATAAATCCTCACCTGTCAGATCCCGATGACCGTGCCCGGATTGCCCGTGTGGCATTTGCTTCCGAGGAATGGAAGATGCTGGATGCAGGCACCATCACCGACGAAGCGGCCCTCGCCCTTTGGCAATCCCGACTGCCGGAGCGTCTGCGTGCGCCGATGGCGGAAATCTTCGAGGATTGGCACCGTCATATGCCCGAAATCCCCGAAATGTGCAATTTAGTACGGGATCTCTGCGCAGCAGGCTATCCCGTGTATCTGCTCTCCAACGTCTCCCTCCGCTTTGCTAAGCTGAAGGAGTATTTCCCCGTGTTCCCCCTGATGCAGGGCTACGTTGCCTCTGCCGAGGAGCTGGTCTGCAAGCCTCACCGCCGCATTTACGAAATTCTGATGGAACGCTACAACCTGTCCGCCGAGGAGTGCATTTTCGTGGACGATCTGCCTGCCAACGTGGAGGGGGCAAAGGCGGTGGGAATGCAGGGCTACGTCTTCGACGGCGATGCGAAAAAGCTCCGTGCCACTCTCCTTGAGATGGGCGTGAATCTGCCCACCCGTATCATTCCCCCAAAGACCGGTCTGGTGCTGGAGGGCGGCGCTCAGCGTGGCGTCTTCACCGCAGGCGTGCTGGATAAGCTGATGGAGGAAGGCTATCACTTTCCCTACGTGGTAGGCGTATCGGCAGGCGCGTGCAACGCCTACAGCTACGTGTCTTGGCAGAAGGGCAGAACTCACGATTGTATGATGCCCTCTGAGGAAAACAGTTATTTCGGCGCAAAGGAGATCCTTTCCACCGGCAAGCTGATGAATCTGGAGAAGGTGTTCTTCGGAATGCCTAAAACGCATCCCTTTGATTACAAAACCTTCTTTGCCAGCGAAAAGAAACTGGAAATCGTTGCCACCTCGCTGAAGGACGGCAAGCCCCGCTATTTCCGCTCGAAGAAGTGCAAATACCGTCTTGCCCGTGTGGGAATGGCATCCTGCGCCATGCCCATGTTTGCCGCTCCCGTGAAGATTGCAGGTGAGGAGTATCTGGACGGCGGCGTTTCCGATTCCATTCCCGTAGCCCGTGCTATGGAGCAGGGATGCGAGAAAGCGGTAGTCGTCCTCACCCGCCGTGCAGGGGAATTGCCTTCGGGATCCGAGAAGATGAAGAAGCTCTATCGCCTCTATTTCCGCAAGTATCCCGAATTTGCAGAGGTGTTCTGCCGTAGAGTCGAGATTTACAAGGAGCAGCTTGCACTTTTGGAAAAACTGGAGGCAGAGGGCAAGGTATTCATCATCCGACCCACCGTCCCCACCGTCTCCCGACTGGAGCAGGACGAAGCCAAGCTGGAACTCTTCTATTACCACGGCTACGATACTATGGAACGGAAAATGGACGAGCTGAGAGCATTTTTGGAACACTATGAGAAAATTGAGAATTAAACGAGAGCAGGAGTGCATTATTTTGACAGATTCATTTGTAAAATGGATCAGTTTGGCAGTGGCAATCTTGTTTTTGGCAGTTGGTCTTTTACTGGTTTGTGTATTTGCATACGAGGAATTAAAAACAGGCTGGGAGAGCGATTCGTGGGGCGGTTGTATCTTTTTTTTGCTATGGGCGGTGCTGGCATTGATTGCTACATTGCGCTGTTCTTGTAGTCTCCATCGAATTGTTATGGATGTAAATGGTGTATATGAGAAACCAATGCTTCCCGTGCGTAAATCGCGTTCGTACCAATGGAACGAAATAGCTGATTGGGGTATATCCTATCTGTTTTCGGATCGTTTTGGTGTGCAGTATAACGGGATTTACTTTTCTGACCGTATTTTGCCGATAGATACCAAAAATGATAAGCGAAAAAAAGCATATCATTCTATCTTGCTATCCTTTGAGGAGTATGATTATAACCGT
>JAFTMF010000085.1 GCA_017452565.1 Clostridia bacterium | reverse complement strand
CTTGCCAAGGTGCAGGGATTGCGGGTGCTGGCGCTGACTTGGGAGATCCCCTATCAGTCGGAATGCGCCAAGCAGAGCATCGAAAATGCCAAACAACGGCTGGACTCTGTAGAATTTATCAGCCGCAAGGTTTCCAATCAAGATTTGCGAAAAATCTACCATAAACTATATTCCCTGAGCGAAAACACCTGCGCTTGCCCCTCCTTGGCCTACGTGCTCTTCTATCCCGAGCTGGTGGCCAACCGAGTGCCCTATTTCGTGGCGGGAAACGAGCCTGCCCAGATGCTGGGACTCTACTTCAACCATATGGCGCCGAAAATCGCATACACCTTCCCCGAAAACAAGCTGCTGGGCGGCCTGCTGAATATCGGCAGACTTCTGACCCTGCATCCGCCTCTGAAAAAGGGACAGTTTCACACCCTTGCCACGATGAAGCAGCTTGCATTTGGAGACAACAAACTCAAGAATTTAGCAGGCTATTCCAATCCGCTGGTGGCAAACGTCTGTAAGGCAATCCGGGAAGTCCCTGCCATCCTGACTCCGTTGAAGCGAGCAATCCGACAGTCCTCGTGGTCGGGGAACATCCCCGCCTTCGTGCAGGTGGATTTCGATGCCATCAGCGGCGGCACCTACCGATGGAGCGAAATCAAGGACACCATTGTTCGGGAGTGTGGCTGGGTAGCTCCTGTGGAGACCGACAAAGGCTTACATACCAGCTATCAAATCGAAAAATGCAAGGAGCATACGCAATTCGTGCGATTCTATCAGATGCGCAGCACGATGATCCCTTTCAGTGCGCTGGAGATGGCCATCGCCAGTAGCGGCAACGCCATATCCCGCGAAGAAGCTATGGCTGAGCTGACCTCTTCGCTGGGCTTTTCCCTGAGCGAAGTCCCCGAATGCGCGATTATGCGGGAGTATTTGCAATGAGAGACGCCGTTGTATACTATTCCAACACCGGGCAGAGCAAAGCGGTGGCGGACTATTTGGCCGATCGGTTAGGCTATCCTCTTGCCGATTTGCAAGAGAGCGGAGAAGTGCAGTATGAAAATTTGGTGCTGGTATTTCCCGTTCACTGCCAAAACCTCCCCGATTGTGTGAAAGATTTTTTGAAAAAGGCGCAGGTGGAGCGGCTGACGGCCATTGCTACCTTTGGAAAAATGTGCTGCGGCAATGTGCTATACGAGATTCAACGGCACTATCAGCCAAACGTTATAGCCGGCGCATACCTGCCCACCAAGCATTCCTATATCAAGGCGGACGATGCGTTCTGCGATTTTGATGAGTTAGAACCCATCATCGACAAAATCCGACAGCCTTTCTCCATTGTAAGGCTCCCTAAATTATATAAAAACCCCTTTTCAAACCTTTATCCCAAGCTGAGAAGCCGACTCGGGGTGGCGCTGCGCAAAACCGCCGACTGCAACGGCTGCAATCTTTGCAGAGCCGCTTGCCCTTTGGGAGCAATCTCATCGGGCGTTCCCGACGGGCGGTGCATCCGATGCCTGAAGTGCGTGGATGCCTGTCCTCGCAAAGCCCTGCAGGTGCGGCCGGGATGGCCGCTGAAGCTGTATTTGCGCAAGAAAAAGGACAGCAAACTCCGTATTTACGTCTGACTCTACTGACGTCAGAAAGGAACCAACCCTATGATTCAAGACCTTCATTCCCACACCTATTATTCATTTTGCGGCAAGGACAGTCCCGAGGCCATCGTGGAAGCTGCCATTGCAGGCGGCATTGAGCTGTTCGGCATTTGTGACCACAATCACGGTATCAACTTTGGCAGATTTGATGCTCTGATTGCTCCCGAAAACGTGATCCCCAATACCTCCAGTGCCGTTTCGCTCCGCAGATATTACGATCACATCAATCTGATCAAGGAAAAGTACGCCGATCGCATCCGCATTCTGCGGGGGATTGAGGTCACGGCCCATCTGGATATGCCCAAGGTGGCACTGCCTGCCGATGCGGACATCTCCTTCTTTGACTATTGCCTCATCGAAAACCCCGATATGGAAAATTCCATCATCCAACGGGATCTGTTCACCTTTGCCGAGCGGTGCGGATGCCCCAATGTGGGCGTGGCGCACACGGATCTGTTCACCTTCATCAAAGCCATCGGGGAAGACCCCTACCGCTATTTCAAGCGGATGGCGGATTATAACATCTTCTGGGAAATGAACGTCAGCTATGACAGCATCCATCATTATCGGGAGCATCCCTATATGCTGGAGTTTTTCCGAAACGAGGAACAGCAGGCCATTGTCCGCGAGTCGGGCGTGCGGCTGAGCGTCGGCTTCGACGGCCACCGTGTGGAGGACTATCTCCCCGGGCGTGTCGCCGATTACTGCCGCCGGATCACCGAAATGGGGATCAAGCTGGCGTTTGAGGAGTGAAGGAGCGTAAGAATGTACATCAAAGAAATTGTCCATATCGACCGAGATGCCTTGGAAGCGGACGTGGTAGTTTCCGACGGAGTATTTGATCTGCTCTGTTATGCCCAGCCGTTTGAAGCTGCCGAGGCAGAATCGTTGGAGCTGTCGCTTACAGCCTTTCTTTCCCAAAACCTTATGCGAGCCACCGAGCAAACCGATTGTGTGCTCAAAACGCAGGACGGTTATTATTCCTACCGTCTCCAAGGCAGGATAGTTGATCGGCAGGATCAGCTCCTCGCCGTAGGCAATTTGGTCATCGAAATCGACGGAGAGATCCCCGGCGATATCGGGGAAGGCGAGTCTGTTGCGGTCGACGTAATGAGAGTGGATTTGACGATAAAATGAGCCCCCGATACGTCGAGACGTCTTCCCCTACCGAAAATTGCATTGATTTAACATTCATTTGCTCAGGATTTTACAATACTATGCTATACTATAAATGCAAGTAATTCCGCATTGAGATTGCAGTCGAAAGGAGTCTGTATGAACAAAGAATTTGAAGCCTACTATTCCCCCGAGCAAGCGGTGATTTTCTTGGTCGCAGCCATCGTATTTTTCGCTTTGCCCACCGTTTCGCTGCTTGCTATGGCGATCCTGATGCCCGCATTTCTCGTTTGGTACGCTATCGCCGAGATTTTGTGCATCGGTGGTGCTTCGGTTTTGCTGTATGTGTACAAGTCTATGCGCAGCCAAAAGGGGATTGCGGTGGAAATTGTGGACGATCGGCTATTCTTTCACAAGAAAACACCCGTGTGTGTTCCAATGTCCGAAATCAAGGAGATCTCTATCCACAATGGATATGGTTCCTTCGATCTGACCGTAAAAACTGCGGTGAAGAAGTACAGCATCCATTGTTTGGTTCACGAGGAACAGAAGAAAAAGCGTGAAATCATTGATCTGTTCAAAAAACGGGGAATCGAGGTGCAAACCTTCTATTTGGCCGGTGATTGAAGCCCGCTACCTATACTACATATCTAAGGAGACTATTCTATGAAAAACCTAATTCTTACCACCGATCAACCCGGGGAATTTATCGATTCCTTCGATCAATATTTGAAGAAAATAGTCAAGAAATCCGATTCCTGTCAATTGTTGGATGAGATGGTGGATATTTTGATCCGCAATCAGGTTCAACTGCATAACTGGTGGGTGCTGTCTCGGATGCTGGAGCTGGTAGACTTTTCCAAAGTGGAGCAAGCAAAAAAAGAAGAGCTGGCAGCTCTTTTGGAAAAACGTTTTTGGCAGGACGGACACCCTCGTGAGTGGTATTGGATTTGTCCGCTGATGCCTCGTCTGACAGAAGCAAAGTCCTATCCCTTCCTGATTGACGTGGTGCGCAGTGATCGCCCTCGGGACGTGCGTGCCAATGCTATGAAAAATCTGGCGAAAGCATCCGGTCAACCCTTTAACCGCAATCTGCCCAAGGATCCGGGCAAGTGGAAGGAAGAGGATCTCCGCGTGCAGGAGATGGAAGCATGGATTGCAGAGGGATGCCCTGCCGGGGCAGGCTATTTGCCGCCCGTGCTGGACGGTGCGCTGGATGCGCCTGCTACTCCATTGGAAGCGGTGGTCAGTGCGCTGAACCGTAAGCTCAAAAAGAATCAGGACCCCACCGACTTTTCTTCCTATGACAATTATTTGGTGGTTGCCCCGTCGGAGGATGTGGAGCGACTCCAAAGCAAATATCAATTAAAGGGCAATTATCTCGACTTTTTGAAGAGATTCTCTCCCTGCAACGTGATCGTTTCCAAAGGCGCGTACGATATTTTCCTGTACGGTGTAGAGAATCTGGAAGAGAATCAGAAAGGCTACTCGGTGTCGGAGCAGGGAGAAGCATTGGACGCTTGGCCGAAGGACTATCTGGTGATCGCGGACCGCTTTGGTGATCCCTACTGCATTCGGATGGGTGAGGAGGAATCCCTTATCTATTTTGCCAAGCACGGAGAAGGGGCTTGGAAATTCAAAAAGCAATACAATAGTTTGGAAGAGTTTTTGGCATATTTGGCGAAATAGTGTTTTGTTTGGATGCCGAAAGGAGTCTGTATGAGCAAAAGTACGTTGAATCTGACCAGAGGCCACCGTATCACCGTGATCCGAAAAAAGATGGACTTGTCCGTTTGGCTGATTATCGGATGCCTCTTTGCCGTCTGCATCATCCTTGCGATGGTGTTTCCCTCACTCCTTGGCCGGCCGATCTTTTGGGTGGCATTTGGGATGTGCGTGTTGGGAGCTGCCGCTTCGCTCCTCCTGCATTTGCGGGAGCGGATCGTAGTCGATGCCGACAAGCAGGAGCTGTTACTCTACAATTTCGGCTGTGAACGGTATCAGTTTGCGGAAATTGCAGGATTTAGCTGTGTTCCGGAGACGGGCGGTGACGATAGCGGTATAATAGGACACAAGGTTGTGATCCGCCTGCTATGCGGAGCGGGATGCGAACTGTGCTCCGTTGCCGACAAGACCCAAGGGGACGAACTTGCGAAGCTGTTGGATACGTTGATAAATGAGAACTTGGATGGAGGTACTCTATGATGAACAAAGAATTTGAAGTAGATTACCACCTATACTATATATTGAAGGAGTACGAACGATGATCTACACCACTCTTACAAAAAAAGCCCTTAAACTCTGCTTTGAAGCTCACAAAGACCAAGTGGACAAAACCGATATGCCCTACGTCTTCCACCCCTTCCATCTTGCCGAGCAGATGACCGACGAGGTTACTACCATTTGCGCCCTGCTCCACGACGTGGTGGAGGATACCCCCTACACTCTGGACGATCTGCGGGAAATGGGCTTTCCCGATGCGGTGCTGGAAGCGCTGGCGCTGCTGACTCACGATCCGGCAGTGCCCTATATGGACTACGTGAAGGAAATTGCCACGAATTCTATTGCGAAAGCAGTGAAAATGGCAGATCTTCGCCATAACAGCGATCTTTCCCGTATGGAGCCCCATCAAATTGATGCCCGGGCGCTGAAGAGAAACGAGAAATACCGCACCGCGCTGGACTATCTCAGCGAGCATTGATTCAATGACAATCTGCGGAGGAACAGAACGTGACTCGTGATGAAATCAAATACGAGGATCTTGCAGAGCTTGCCCGCTATCGGGACTATCTGCGGCAAAATCCCCGATTAACATACTTATTCGTAGAACTCACCGACCAGTGCAATTTAGCCTGCGTGCATTGCGGCAGCAGCTGCTCGGTGGAGCACAGCACCCGTTTGGATGCGGATTTGCTGATCCGCACGCTGGAAACGGTGGCAGAAGATTTCGATCCCGCATCCGTGATGATCTGTCTTACGGGAGGCGAGCCGCTGATGCATCCGGCATTTGGCCGCATTGCGGAAGCAATCCGCGATTTGGGCTTTTCTTGCGGAATGACCACCAACGGAACGCTGATTGATTCGAATATGGCCCGTCAGCTCCGTCGATGGAGAGTGGATAGCATCACCCTGAGTCTGGATGGATTGGAGGAGAGCCATAATCGCTTCCGAGGCGGGAGCGGGGGAGTGAACAGCTATCAAAAAACGGTGGAGGCCATTCACGCACTACACGGTGCCGGCCTGCCGGTGCAGGTGACCACCGTAGTGCATCGGCAGAATTATGAGGAACTGAACGCTATTTGGCAGTTGATGCTGGACTGGAAGGTGGAATCCTGGCGAGTGATCAATATCGAGCCCATCGGCAGAGCATTGGAGCATCCCGAATTGCTCCTGACGCACGTCCAGTTAAGGAGTCTACTGGATTTTATCCGTCAAAAGCGATACGATCCCCGAAGCGGGGAGTTGGACGTCTGCTACGGCTGCTCCCACTATCTCACTCCCGCCTACGAACGGGAAGTGCGGGACAATTATTTCATTTGCGGATCGGGCATCTACGTTGCAAGCATCCTGTGCAATGGCGATATTTATTCCTGCCTGGACATTCAGCGCCGTCCCGAGCTGGTGCAGGGCAATATTGCCACCGATCGTTTTTCGGAGGCTTGGTACCATCGCTTCCGGGAATTTCGGAAGGATCGGACGGCGGGATGCAGAGATTGCGAAACCTGCCGGGAGCGTCTCTATTGCGGCGGCGACTCTGCGCATACTTGGGACTACGATTGCAACCGTCCGATGCTATGCTTTGCGCAATCGGACGAAACGCAGTGATAATCGATTCAAAAATCAATGAACGAATATACAGTAGACAGAGCAGAAAGGAAATCAACATATGAAAGCGGAAGAGAAATTCAGATCTTGTTACTCCTGCGGTGCAATGCTGGGACGCCACGATTGGCGTTGTCCGTGTTGCGGTTCCACAAACGATGGCGAGCTCCTTGTGGATTACAGAGGCAGATGCGGCAATTGTACCAGCCTGCTTGGCGAGGAAGATCGGTATTGCCGTAAGTGCGGAACCAAACGGGGAGAGGGAAAGTTTGCACCGTATCGGAACGTGATGCAGTGCATCTACGGACCGCGTCCCAGGGTACATAAGTACGTGTGCACTAATTGCCAGTTGACTTGGGAGGTCTTTGCAATGGTCAGTGACGTGCGGTATTGCACCCAATGCGGTCAAAAGGTAACCGAAATCAAGTCGGAAGACAAGTATTGATTTCATCAACAGACGGTAGGCGGGCTCAGGTTCTGAGCCCGCCGGGACAACATCATATCATTACAATATCTACGTAGCAGCAAAGGAAGATCAATTATGAACCTACTTATTTCCATTATCATACTCACCGTTTTAACCTTAGCAGGTATTGCAGGCGTAATCTGCGGACTGCTTGGCAGAAAAGCAGCCTTGAAAAAGCGCAAGCACTCCCATTCCCGCTCCGGTTCTCACTCCCAGTCCAACAAGAAAAGCTCTCATAAGGGGCATCGTGGACACAGAGTCTCTCGCGTGATGCTTTTCACCGTGCTGACGGTGGCATCGGGGGTATTTGCGCTGGTTTGCGGCATTTGGGGCGGATACCTGTTTCTGACCCACGCGCTCCCCGGGAGCGGATACGTGAAAACCGACATCGTCATTGAAGAAGCCGGCTATCAGAATGAACGGTTCACCGCTGACGGCGTTGTGTATGAGGCGCTGCCCTTGAACGTCAACGAAAAGGTATGCAGTACGCTGGCAGACGCCGTGTTTACTTATAAAACCCCCGGTCTGCTCAACGGCTATCTCACCGGAAACTATTACCGGCTTCAAAACAGTCAGGACTTCGACTTGATCTGGAACGGTCTGGACGTGCTCTTTGCACCGGTTGAAGAGAAGGATAAAATCCTCTCTTACTATAATGGCGAGGCGCTGGAATGGAAATATTATGATTATGCGTCGGTAGAATGGGATGAGGAGCCCCAAGGGGTTGCGCTCTCCGAAGAGGCATCGGCAGCAATGCAAGCCTATCTGAAGCTGGACAAGGCGAGCCTGCCTACCGAAAAAGTGATCCCCGAAACTTACACCACTATCGCCATCGAATCGTACAGCAAGGATGGCATCGTGTCCTTCGATTTGTGGTTCGTTGTGTGGGAAGGGAAGGTCTATCTGCAGCTGGACTCTGCCACTACCAACGATCAACGGGAGGAGCTGACCCTTGCCGCGCTCCCCGACGAAATCTCCGCACCGCTGGCTAAATTAGCCGAGATGGAACCGGAGCAGGAAACCGAAATATGAAGTATTATTTGAAAAAAGTCCCCGATCAAAAAGTCCCGTGGACAAAAACTCACGATCGAATGTTTATCTCCTACAGCGAGCGCCACGGATCGGCATATTTCGAATTTCAGTATTACAAAAAAGACCTGCCTGCCAAGCGTGCGGCGAAGGACTATCAGCGGCATTGGCTGGAGGATTCGCTCTATGCGCATATGGATTGGCAAAACGCCCTGATGGATCACTATCTCCCCTATCTGAAGGAGACTTACGAGCCCGACGGCGATTTGGGTGAGTTCTGCTATTTTGCCCCCAACTACTACTCTAAGGCGCAAACAGCTGCGATGATAGAGCGAATCCGTGCAGACCGCCCGCCGGAGTGGGAGATCCTGCTCCCTTGGCTGGAGCGAGCGGCAGGCGAGTACAACGGCTTTTTCCTGCAGGGGATTTGAGCAAAGACTGCATTATAAGAGCTCAAAAGTGCGGCGAAGCGAGGGAGCTATCGTCGCCAAAGGAGGAAGAAAAATGAGACGAAGACTCATCGAAGAACCCGAGCTGGAACGGTATCCCGAACAGTTCCGTTCACTGATGGAAGGGACACAGCTTTATTCTGCCAAATTCTCAAAATATTCCAACGTAATCTACATTGATCGGGACGGCGGTTACTTTTTGAAAGCCACCCCTCCCGGTAAATTACAGCGCGAGGCGGAAATGACCCGTTTCTTCCACGAAAAAGGACTTGCCGCTGAGGTGGTGGCCTATATTCCCGCGAAAAACCAAGAATGGGATCCCCAAAAATGGGACGAGCTGATGACCTGCTTCTATCCCTTCCGTGATCCCGCCGATCAGGATTGGCTGCTCACCCGCAGAGTTCCCGGCGAGGATTGCACCGACCGCAGTCTGCTGGATGACCCCGAGGTTTTGTGTGACCGGCTTGCCGAAGCACTGCAAGTCCTCCACAGCACTGATCCTACCGGCTATACCGGCGGTGATCGGACGTCCCTGTATCTGGAGCAGATTACCCGCTCCCACGATGCGGGACGGTACGATACCTCCATCTATGTCGGTATGCCTCCCCATCCCTTTGGATCTAAAGAAGAAGCGTGGGCGATTGTGGAGAAGAATCGCGGCTATCTGAAGTCGGACGTGCTGATTCACGGCGACTTCTGCCTGCCCAACGTCCTCTTCCACAACGGCAGATTCAGCGGCCTGATCGATCTTGGCAACGCAGGACTGGGCGATCGCCATATGGATCTGTTCTGGGCAATCTGGAGCCTATGCTTCAATCTGGGAACCGACCGCTACACCAACCGCTTCTTAGACGCCTACGGCAGAGACAAAGTAGAGCCCGAACTCCTCCGCACAATTGCTGCAGCCGAATTGTTTTGGTAATCGGGGGGAGTGAGTGCGAATCGTTTTTGCATACCACGAGGGGAGAGGCTGTGCGAGCCGCTTCGACTATCTGATTGTGTGCGTTGGAAACGGGGAAGGTGTCCTTGCCCCCACCCCAGCTATTATAAAGCCCGACGGGTGTGATATGCAACTCCAAAGTGTCTGACTTTTGGATGCATATCATACTCGTCGGGCTTAGTTTGTGTATATCATGGGGACGGCGAGTATTCGCCGTCTTATGAATAAAGTTTTGGAGGGTTTCTAAGGGAACTTTTTTCAAAAAGTTCCCTTAGCGTTTTCCCTTACCGAACCTCCCACGAAGCGTGATCCAGAGCGGCAACGCTGGGGAAGTGTTCCCGAATGATTCTGCAGAGTGTGCGTGCTTTTTCCAGCATCACAGGGGAATCGGCGAAGTAGGGATCTCCTCCCGATTCTACCAGCTTCTCAAAGATCCGCGCCCGATCCTCGGTGGGGAAGGATTTGGAATAAGCATCTACGAAATAAGCGTTGGCAGGATCGTCCTCGAAGTAGTATGTATGAGTGAAATCGTTCATTTCATCGCCGTTTTCATCGTGGTAGGAGTAATAGTAGGCATCGTGTCCGCCGGGAGTGAGGGCGATCCACTCGCCGAGAATGTCCACGTCGATTTGATCGATGCGCCGTTCCATACAGTGGAGCAGCTCGTGAGCAAGCACACGGGGATATTCACCTTCCAGATAATAGACGTTCACGCCGATGACAATAGCAGATCCGCGGGTATTGGCAATGGCTTCTGCCGTGGTGATGCCTTCGGGAGTCAGGGGTGTGAGCGTTCCGCAGAGATAGATCTCCAGATGGGTGTAGTCGCCGTAACAAAGATCGTCGAAGAATCCTTCGGGATATGCGGCAAGTGCCTCCTCCAGCTGCAGCAGATGCTGCCGGAGCAGTTCGGAATCGTTCACAGCCTCCGCGCTGTAGTCAGAGGCCACCAAATGGAGCAGGTTGGGCTGATAGTAGACGTTGACTCCCCATTTCTCGAAAATTCGCTGGGCGATGATCTTGTTTTCGTCGGGGACAGAGTCTGTTTGCAGCACTTCCACCTCGATCTCTTTGCCGTCATGGAGATAATTCCAACGGCAGATCTGAAGATCGGTAGTCAGCCAATCATCGTTATATCGTCCTGTGGCAAAGTAGATCACGCCCTCCTCGGAGGAGTAGAAATGGTTGAAAAACTGAAAAGGCTCAGTGGGTAAAATAGGATAATAAATGCCATTTCTGAAATCCAGCACCTCATAATAGGAGTAACTGTCCATATAATCTTCTTCCGAGATATAGCATTCTACCAGTAGAGCGTCTCCAATGGGTGCGGCGATCCAATTGATGGGATCTTCGCTGTGAATCCGATAAACGGTATTGAGATCGGCAAGATCAATAATCCGATTGGGCTGTGTATCAGTGTAAAGATACCCCTCCGACCAATAATAGAGTTCGGGGATCTCTATATAGGAGCTCTCTCCGTCTGCGGTGATGGCGTAATGGGTAGAGTATTCACCGTTCCAAGCGGTGTAATAAAGCACGCCGTCGCGATGACATTCGACGTAGCCCATTTCGGATGGGGGAAGGTCGATCCGCTGTGCGATTCCACCGCCCAGCGGTACTCTTGTGAGCATCGTGGAGTCCCATCCGTAGCACCAGAGCGTACCGTCGCCGGTGGGATCCAGATAAAGCGTCCCCTCCGTATTACCGCTGACAAAGCTAAATAGCTGATTGCCCGCGCGATCGTAAACCGCAGCGATCCCATCCATGGAGTCGCAGAGGCAAATCTTGCCGTTCTCCAAGAAAGATGCCACAAAGTTGGGAGAGGGAAGAGAAATGGGGTCGGAAAGCACTCCCGTAGTAAGATTCAGAATCTGCACGAATGCCGAGATAAAGCCGTCGCTATCGCCGTCCATCGTAGCAAAGGAGAGGAGAATTTCATCCCCGAATTGGCTTATTTCCATCAGCTCGCCCGAGGAATCGGGGACAGCGAGCAGTTCAATATCCTCGCGCCCGTTCCAAGAGGGGAATACTACCGGCTCGGGAGGAGTGGGAACGGTTTCGGGAGGAGTGGGAACGGTTTCGGGAGGCGTATCGGTAGCGGGAGGGATCGTTTCGGGCAGAGTAGAGGGGGGATCGGTCTTGGGAGGCAGGGGATCGGTGGAGGTGACGGCGGAGGTTGCCGTCGAAGAGGAGAGCGGCGCACTTGTAGTCGTCCGGGTGGTGACGGCAGGCGCAGCGGTACAGGCGGTCAGCAGCAGTGCTGCCAGCCAAATAGATGCAGATCGCAGTAAACGGTTCATCAGATCCTCCTTAGTAGTGTTTTTTTCATTATAGCAGAAAATTCCACTTTTGAATAGAGGAATTTTCT
>JAFTMF010000010.1 GCA_017452565.1 Clostridia bacterium | reverse complement strand
CGTAGGGCAGATACTCCTTATTGGCAAGAGCGCCTGCCGCAGCGATCTGACCTGCCAGCGTATCGGGGATTACGGGGGTATCAGGCTCGGTTGCGGGAGGAGGGGGAACGGGCGTGGTTGCAGGAGGAGTCTCGCCGCCTTCGGAAGAAGTGGTGATGGTGAATTTATACGCACGTGCCTGGGCAGACAGCGCTGTCCAGGTGAAGGAGTCTACGGGAGTCTTGAAGGTGATGGTAACGGTGCTTCCGCTGACTGTAGCGGTAGCGTTGCTATCGTTGAAGGAGTTGCTCCAAGGGGTGATGTTTTTCTTCTCCAGACCGTTGCAGTCGATGACGATCTTGGTCATACCGGGAGCGGTGACGGTTACGTTAGAGCCCTTGTAGAAGCGTCCGGGGTTGGCGTAATCGCCTACGTTGGAGGTAGCGGTGGCTTTATCGTTGACCACGGTGATGCCGTTCTGCTTCCAGACCTGCTGGCTGTTGGTGTAAACGGTGCGGTTGGCCTTATCGGTGAAGCCGATCACCACGGTGGAGCCGGGAGCAACGAAGGCTTCCTTTTCCACCTTGCCGCAAATCGAGCAGGTGCGAGATTTGGAGCCGTCGGCGGCGGTAATCCAAGCGCCGAAGGTGTGCTTGCCGGTAGCGGAAATCGTGCTGCCCGACTTGATCTTCTTGCCGCATTCCTTGCAGAAGGTGTCTCCGGTGTAGCCGTCCTTGCCGCAGGTAGCGGAGCTTACGTTTTTCGTCTCGGTGGAAGGATGGGTGCAGGTATCGCTGCCGGCATCTCCATCGGATGCTTCGCCGGAGGGGGTAATCATATCCTCGGGCACTTCACGGCCGAAGAGCAGCCAAGCGTATTCGGGATAGTCGATGAAGACGTTGCGGTTGCCCTGAATGGCGCCGACAACCTCGTTACGTCCCATTTCCCAAGTGTCAACCGGGTCCTGCTCGCACCAATCCAAGAGAACGTCCACGCTCTGGAAGACGTTGTTCAGATTGGCGCACTTGGGGAAGCTGTCTGCCCAGCGGACGTACAGATAAAGGCAGATACGGGCAACGTCGCCCTTGACGTTGTCCAGCGGCTCAAAATAGGTACCGGAATAACCGCCCAGCGCATTCTGGGTTACGGCAGTTCCGTAAACGGCGCTGCCGCCGTTGGCGTTACCGTACAGCTTGTTGCCGCGCTTGGAGTTGACGGTGCCGTCGGAGGGACGGATGTGGTGCAGGTCAGCGCCTGCATCGGAGGTGCCAAAGCCGCCAAGGCTCTGAGGCCAGATGTGCTCACGGTTCCAACCGCCGGTGCGGTTGTTGGTGTAATCGTTCATACCGTCGGCAGAGTAGGAGGTGTAGATGAGCACGATTCTGCCGTCGTTCTGCTCACAGTCGGTTTTGACGGCAAGATCACGGCATTCGTTGTAGGTGGTGATTCTTTTGTGGGTGTCGGTCATCAGCTCTTCCAGTGCGTCGTAAAGCTGATCGGCGGAGAGTTCGGAGAGAAGATCGTAGGAGTAGTCGTTTCCATAATAGTTCTCTGCGCCGGTTCCGTCCAAGGTGGTGCAGAGCTGGTCTCTCAGACCGGAATTGGATGCGGTGGAATAGACGAGAGTAGATTGAGGGCTGCCGTAAATGGGCAGAATGTTCAGCAGAGTTGCCAGCAGCAAAACCACTGAAGCGGTGCGTATCATCGTTTGTTTCATACGATCCTCCTGGTATTTGCAGGGATCATATTCCTGCAATTGTATTCGCTCTTTTCAGTATATCACAAAATTTGACAAAAGTAAAGACATAAGATAAAAGTTGTTTTTGGTATAATATAATTGGAAGATATTTTGTCTGGCTTGACAATGGAAGGGAAAAGTGGTATGATAGAAGTAACTATAAGCGAATGGAGGCAATGCGATGGAAGTGCAGAAATCGATCAAGCTTGGCACCTACCGCAATTTCAAGGGTGGGATTTACGAGGTTTTGGAGATTGCCACCCACAGCGAAACCATGGAAGAGATGGTAGTCTACCGCAACCGTGAGAGCGGAAAATGGTGGGTTCGCCCTGCCTCTATGTGGAACGAGACCGTGGAGCGGGACGGGCACAGCTATTTGCGGTTCACCTATCTCGGTGACTCCATTGAGACGGAGGAGGGCGTTCAATGAAAGCGGCAAATCGTAAGAAGTATCTGAAAAAACTGGCTCTGCTTTGTTCCATGGGTCTGCTCCTGCCCGTGCTGGGCGGATTTGGCGCTATCGCAAGCACCGATGCAAGGGCATCGGACGCTCCTGTTCTGACCTTGGAAGCAGAGCAGGGAAAGCTGGGCGGCAACGCCTCGATCAGCGGACAAAAGGTAGGCAACATCGGCAAAAACGGCGGCAGCGTGGAGGGAAAGGTCACCTTTGATAAGCTGGCGCTCCCCGCAGACGGCGAGTATCTTCTGCGCCTGCACTATTATTCCGGCTCCACCGACCGTTACTTCAATCTGACTACCGATTTTGGAAAATATAAGCTGGACTGCCCCTCTACCGGTAGCTTCAGCACCGTGGGAACCATTGACATCCACGTGGAGCTGAAGGCCGAGGGCACGCTCACCGTGGGCTCCGATTGGTACGGTCCCGATCTTGACAAGATCGAGGTATTCGAGACCAAGCAATTCGTCTTCCCCGATCGGGAATATCCCGATGCCGACGTCACCGAGTGGAAAAACGGCGAGATAACCCTGCAGGCAGATCTTGCCAACGGTGTGTATTCGGTTGTACAGAAGGGCAAGACGGTGCTCCAAAACGCCCACGCCGAGGTGAAAATTGGGGAGATCATCATTTCCTCCGACGATTTTGAGAATCATACCTGCACTCAAGAGAAGGACGTTCTGACCATCACTCACACCAATCACCCCGCGTTCGGCGGTACGATGGTACAGACCTTCACTTACAAAAAAGCCGGCTATCTGCTAACGAGAGTTACCGTCCGAAGCGGAGACGGTCAGCCGATTTCCACCAATTACATCGCTCCCGTTGCTGCCTATCAGAACAGCGTTGGCATCGAGGACGGCGTGTTCGTGCAGATCCCCTTTGACAACGATATGTGGGTAGAGCCTGCCCTTGTCGGGGTCAAGAGCCTGCAAAAGGACACCCGCGGCTACGAGGTGATGGCCTATTACAACGCAAACACTATGGAGGGCATCGTGCTGGGCTCGGTGACCCACGATACCTGGAAAACCGGCATCACCATCCACGGTCAGCGGGGCAAGGTGATGGGGCTGACGGTCTACGGCGGTGCGGCAGATGCAGGCACCCGTGACAACTCCCCTCACGGCTTTGTCAGCGGTGAAAGCGTGGAATCGCCGTTTCTGTTCATCGGCTGTTTTGCCGATTGGCGAGAGGGAATGACCGCATACGGCAAGGCAAACGCCGAGATTGTTCCGCCTAAAGAGTCTACGAAAGACGTTCCCTTCGGCTACAACTCTTGGGGAGTGCTCCAATCCTCGGTGAAGTACAGCGATATGATCGCTGTATCCGACTATATCAAGGAGTATCTGCAGGATGATTGGTCCTCCGACGGCGCTGCGGTGTACGTGAATATCGACTCCTATTGGGATTTCATCGTCCACAACGATCCCGATTGCAATCTGTCGCTGGATCAGGCGCTGAAGAAGTTCGTCCAGCATTGCAAGAAAAACGGACAGAAGGCGGGCATTTACTTCACTCCCTTCACGGCGTGGCAAGGCAGTGAAGCGGAGCTGAAATCCGCTCGTGTGGACGGAACCAATTATACTTACTACGATATTGCGATGAAAAAGTCCGACGGCTCCGGTCTGTACGGCAAGCTGGACGGAGGTTATGCGCTGGATCCCACCCATCCCGGCACTGTGGAGCGAGTGAAGCGGCAGCTGAACAGCTTCATCCGTATGGGCTTTGAGTACATCAAGCTGGATTTCATGACCCACGGTGCGGTGGAGGGGCAGCACTACGATCCTTCCATTACCACGGGCCTGCAGGCATACAATTTCGGTATGGCGAAGATCCACGAGATCTGCAACGGTAAGATGTACGTGAATCTCTCCATCGCCCCTCTCTTCCCTTATCAGTACGCCGACGGACGGCGAATCAGCTGTGACGCCTTCTCCTCGCTGGACAACACCCGTCACGTGCTCAGCTATCTCACCGCCTGCTTCTGGGAAGAGGAGATTTACCCCTATCCCGACCCCGACCATCTGGTGGTGGCAAACGAGGCAGAGGGCGTGGCAAGATGCCGTGTAACGGCAGGCGCTATCACCGGCACCAGTTTCCTTGTCGGCGACGATCTCACCGACGTGAAGCCGAACTCTACGAAATTCAGACGGATTCAGAAGCTGTTCGGCAATGCCGACGTCATTGCGGTGGCAAAGCTGGGACGCGCCTTCGCTCCGTTGACGGTTACCTCCGGTGAGCGTTGTGCGGATACCTATTGGTGTATGGAAGACGGTACGCTCTATCTGGCGGTGTTCAACTTTGACTCCCAAAAGGCAGAGCGCAGGCTGGATCTGTCCCGCTTTGCGGACAGTCTTCCCAAGGATGCCGTTGCCAAGGAGCTGTGGAGCGGTAAGACTGCCGACTTTGGCGGATCTGCCCTCACCTTCACGGTGAAGGGGCAGGATGCGGTGCTCTTCCGCATCGGCTCGCCCATCCCGGAGGACGCTCCCGATCAGCCCGACCTGCCCGATGACGAGGGCTCTCAGCCCACTCCTCCCGCAGCGGCAGAGCCGGCAGGGAAGAGTTTGCTCCCCGCCTTGCTGGGAGGCATCGGCCTTGCGGCAGTTATAGGGGCTGTTGCCATCGTTCTCGCAGTACGCAAGAAAAAACGATGAATTTATCAGTATTTGCAGAAATACTGTTATTTTAAGAAAGGAAAACTCTTATGAAAAAGCTTTTATCCCTTTTGTTGGCAGGCTCGAT
>JAFTMF010000084.1 GCA_017452565.1 Clostridia bacterium | reverse complement strand
GTGGAGTTTAACTGGTTTGAATAATAAGAAAAGGAGATGCTTTCGCATCTCCTTTAGCTATTCGCTTACCAGAGGCAGTTCCATAAAGCCGAAGGTACTGCTCCAACCGCTATCGAGCCCGTCTTTATCCATCAGCAAGCACACCAAGAGTTCGTCGGTAAGGAGGTACACCTCCATTTTGTCATCCACAAACTCGGTAAACAGTGCGGTGACCTTAGTGCCGTCGTAGTCAATCTCCCCTTCGTAAATGGTAAGCCCGGGGTGTTTTTCCTCGTTACCGGGATAGGGGGCATAGGGATTATAGGTTTCCAAATACTCCGCTACGGTCATCGTTTGTGCCGCTTCTATCTGTGTCCGGGGCAGATACATAGTTTTGACAGTGACCTTTTCGCCGTTTGCATCTATCGTATACCAGACCCACGGCTGATTCAGCGCGTTGGAAGTAGACACCATAATATCCTTATAGTCATCATTAAGATGCAGGGGGGCAGGTTTTCCGTCCAGCGAAGGGATCAGAATACGGTTTTCGCCTTGGAGCTTCTCTACCAATGCCTCAAAATCGGAGCCGTATTGCTGATAGTTTTGTGTCTCTTCATTATCCCCTTTTCCCATACTACTCCATAACTCTGCCAATTGTTCGTAGGACTCCACAGCCCACGATGCTGCTGTAGGGAGGTCGGGATTGACGTGGATCGGTGCGGTAGAACTGACGGTTGGGCGAGCGGTGGTGCCGGAGGTTGTGCCATCTACATACACCTTGCCGGGGTGCAATATCCAAGCGGCGGCGACGATCACAAGAAGAAAACTTGCCGCCAATGGAATCACTTTCCGCATGGTTTTTCGAAATGTGCCGTGTTGGATCGTTTCTTGTTCGCAACGAAGCAGCAGCCCATCGTCTATTTCATTCATTATATTTATTAAGGTTTCGCTTTTCATAGGAAATATCCCTCTCTTTCTAAGTGCTTTTTCAATTTATGCCGTGTTCGGGAGAGAATCACCAGCACGTTACTTTCTTTCAAACCGTAAAACTCGGCTATTTCGGCAGTGGATTGCAGGTAAAAATACCGACGAATGAAAATATTGCACTGACGTTGGGGCAGAGAATGAAGAAACATATCCAAAGAATTGCTGAGCGCTTTTTTCTCTATTTCTGTTTCCACGTTATTCAAATCGGCAACAACCTCGTCCAGCTCTTCCAGTGCGAGGGTATATTCGCCGCCTCCCCGTTTTTGGCTTTTTCTTGCATTGTACCGATTGCAAGCTAAATTGCGGGTGATTTTGGTAAGAAAAAGCTTCAAATTTGCGGGGCGGGCAGGCGGAATGGATTGCCATGTTCTCAGATAGGTATCGTTGACGCATTCTTCCGAATCCTCGGGGCTGTTCAGTATTTGGTGGGCAATGCGAAAACAATGTCCGCCGTATTTCGCGGCAGTCTCCCGAATTGCGTTTTCGTTTCTTTGACGGTAGAGTTCTATAATCTGCAGATCGTCCATTTGCGGTGCTCCTTTCTCTATATTGGCGCCTTCACCCTATAAGACAGCAAAAAGAGGGGATTCTAACAAGTTTATTATAACATAAACGAATATTTTATTGCGAATTAAATATTCAAAACTTTTTCAAAAAAATCCCCAAAACCCCTTTACAAATCGCTTTTTATCCCATATAATAATAGCAATGACTGTGATCGGGAAGATTCGTTGCAAAATTCTCACCAGAGAGGGGCCGCCATAGGCTGGAAGCGGCGTCGGAGATGGCAACGGTTGTGCGCCCGTGAGTCGGAGTAGGGAAGTTTTTGCTGGCGCAAAAATGGGTATCTGCTCCCGGGTGTCCCCGTTACGGATCAATGAGTGAGAAAGCAAAGTGGAACCGCGATCATTCGCCGTTGTCTCCCCCGGGGGGGGAGAGTGGGCGGATTTTTTATTTTCCGCCGATTTTGCATCGACATAGATTGGAGATTACAATGATTATTCGAATTTCTGCAACCCTGCCCGAGATCCGCCTTCGAAAGCCGAAATTAGATCAGCTGGCAGAAAATTGCCCCGCCGTGCGGGCTGCTCTCGCACTTTGCAAGGATCTGCAATACGATCTGGAGCAGATCAAGGAGCGCGACCCTGCCGCAGGCAGTAACTTAGAGGTGGCACTGCTTTATTCCGGCTTCCACGCCGTGACCGCCCACCGCCTGACCCATTATCTGCACAATAAGGGCTGTCCCTTCACCGCCCGTACCATCAGCCAGCTGATGAAGATCGTCACCGGCATCGAGATCCATCCTGCCGCTACCATCGGCAAGGGGCTGTTTATCGACCACGGCTCCGGAGTGGTGATCGGTGAGACCTCTATTATCGGCGACGATTGCACCCTCTATCAAGGCGCAACCCTGGGCGGTACCGGCAAGCACACCGGCAAGCGTCACCCCACCCTCGGCAACCGTGTTATGGTGGGGGCAGGCGCAAAGGTGCTGGGACCCATCACCGTGGGAGATTGCTCCAAAATCGCCGCAGGTGCGGTGGTACTCAAGGACATCCCCGAAAACTGCACCGCCGTTGGCATCCCTGCCAAGGTAGTCCGTCGGGACGGCGAGACCGTGGGCGATCTGGATCAGATCAACATCCCCGACCCCATCGCCAAAGAACTGGCCGAGCTGAGAGAAGCGATTGCTGTTTTGAATGAAAAAATAAAATAAATTGGGGCGCTGCCCCAAACCCCGGTC
>JAFTMF010000083.1 GCA_017452565.1 Clostridia bacterium | reverse complement strand
CGTTGAAAATTTCAGGGAAGAAATAGCCGATGCAGCTGCCGCCCAGAATCATACCGCCTACGATTTCGCCCACTACCTTGGGGGCTTTGATCCATTCAAAGAGCTTGCCGCCGATGAAGGAGCAGAGCAGCAGCAAAAACAGCGCCAAAAAGGTCAAGCTGATTTCATTGGATGCGAGTGTGGGCATAAACTATTCCTCCGTAGTATTGACCTTTTTCGATAGCAGGATGTACTTGAACTGATCGGTGTACAGACAGTCGTACATCTTGCCGGTGACCTGACCTTCCTTGATCAGTGCGCCGATGGAGGTGCAGCCTCGCTCATAAAAAGCGTTTCGCAGTCGATGGGCAAGCGATCCGCCCAATCCGCTGGCAGATGGATCGGCGCCCATATACAGCACTACGTATTCGTCGGGATTGCGCTTGACTCGCATCATCTGACGGAGTTTGCGCAGCGTGCGCTTGCCTCGGGTGAGATGGCGGTAGTTGGGGATAGCAACGCTGAAAGCAGAGAGATGCCCATCCTTGTACACCAGCATCACCATATCGAAGTTCAAAACCCGTTTTAGCGGAGCGAAAAGGGTCAGATATTGCTCTTTGGTCAGAGGCTTGAAGCCGGAAAAGCCGGTGTAGAGCCGCATCATCGACTCGTACACGTCGGAAAGACACTTTTCGAAGTTTCTCTTGGTGGGGGAGACGAACTCGTAGCCCCGGGAGACGTAACGATCGTGGATCTTTTGCAAGCGCGGGTCGATATCCTCGGCTTCCACCTTGCGCAGCTGATTGGAGACGTACCGCTCACAAATGGTGAAACCGCACTTTTGCCACAGATGGGGATAGTAGTCCTTGTTGTAGGGCTCGGAGGTGTAGGTGCGATCAAACAAATTGGTTTTGAAGCGATAGCCGATGTAAATGGACACGTCGATAGGCCCCAGCAGCGTGGTTTTACCATCGGCGAGGGCTTTCTGTTCCACTTGTCGAAGGAGCTCCCGCACCGCATCCGAATCGTTAAAGGCTTCGAAGAAGCCCACGTAGCCAACGGGATCGTCGGGATAATAGGTGAGCAGACAGCGGCAGAGGGGACTTCCCGATCTGTCGGTGACAACGAAGGGGAAAACCTCCACGTCGGGGCTCAGGGGATGCTTGCCCCGTAGCAGTTGTTTCTCGGTTGCTTTGTCCTGCGGGCAATCGTCTCCGTAGAGCATCGAGGGCAGACGGAGAAACAGCCGACGGGTTTTGCGGTCGTTGGAGGCCGCATAACAAATGTATTGTTTCATAATAATATCATTTCAGCAGCTTGATGGTTCCTGAATAGGCGTCCAGCTCCACCCGATCGCCGCTTTTCAGCAGCTTGGTGCAATCCTTGACGCCTACCACGGCAGGCTTCTGCAGTTCTCTGGAAATAATGGCAGTGTGGCTGAGAAGGGAGCCTTTTTCGGCGATAATTCCCACCGCTCCTTGAATGAGGAACACCCAACCGGGATCGGTGGAGCGGGTGACCAAAATTTTG
Source organism: Clostridia bacterium (assembly GCA_017452565.1). GTDB lineage: Bacteria > Bacillota > Clostridia > Oscillospirales > CAG-272 > CAKSQF01. The sequence continues at coordinate 1,176 of JAFTMF010000083.1, read as the reverse complement.
CCGGCGGTCTGAATCCGATCGTCGGGGGTGTCTACTACCAGCACCTCGCCGATGACCTTGCCCACGGATGAGGGCGTGCCGCACAGCAGATCGGGGGAGTGGAGGACGCTGCCTTGGGAGATGGGCGCAGTGCGGTGCAGAATCCGATCGGCAAAGACCAATCGGCTGTAGGGCGGGATCTGCTCAAAGTGCCGCTCCTCCTCCTTGCGTCGGGCAACTACCTCTCGCAGATCGCATTTTTGAAGCAGTTCGTCCATTTGCAGATAGAACACGTCTCTCGGCCGTTCGATCTGACCGGTTTTCGTCAAAGCGTCGCCGATTTTCAGGAAAATCTCACGGCTGAGCCCGAAAATCCTGCTTCGGTTGAGGCGGGAGATTTCGCGGTTGCGGATGCCCAGCTTGGCGTTTCTCACAAAGGGATTGCGCTCTTTGCGCTCCTTGGCATCGGCATCGTGGGAAGGCTCGCAGAAGGGGATTTCCTTCTGTGAGAGCCGGCTTTGGACATATTCGTCCAGCTTCCCGGGATGGGTGCGGTAGGTCTCGGTTTCCAGCTTGAGTTCGCCAAGGCAACGGTCGCCGTAGAGACGGATATAGTCTGCCACGGCTTCTCGATAGTCTGCCGAGTCGATTCCGTATTGCTTGGCGCATTCCACCAAGCGATTGACCGCCAGCACCGGCTTCATACTTTCCAAATTCCGCACGTTGGCGATCCGCTCTCCGTTTTTCTTGCCCGAAAGAGCGGTGTAGAGGAAGGTGTACAGATCGTTGACCAGCGTCAGATCCCAGTCGATGAGGATATGGGCCTTGATCTGCTCGTACACCTCCAGCAGAGCTTCGGGGGTGGTGCAATCTGCCGCCTGCTGTTGATAGCGGGCAAACCGCTCTGCGAAGCTCTCGTTGAGAGCGTCCATATAACGGGGTGCGTGGAGCAGATAGTGCACAAAGGAGCGAAGTACCGTCCATTTGGTGGACAGCGGTACGATAATATCGTCGGGCGCAGCCACGGCGGTATTGCCTACTCCCATCATCCTTTGCCAGATGGGGATGATCTTCCCCGAACAGGGGAGAAGTTTCAGCACCGCATACCAGTTGGAGATGCGGTAATAGATTCGCCAGTTGGCAGAGTCGGTCATATCTCTCAGATAAGGCTCCATCTGCTCTACCAGCGACGGATTT
>JAFTMF010000009.1 GCA_017452565.1 Clostridia bacterium | reverse complement strand
CTTCAACACCAAGGATTCCGGCCAGCAGGCATCTCCTGCCGATTGTACCAACCCTGCAAAGAACTACGTACAGTGTGACAACTGCTCCGCAGTAAGCACCACCAAGACCGTTGCGGTCGGCGAAGCGCTTGGTCACGGTAAGACCAATGGCTTTCGTTATCCTTCTAATAATAACGGTACTCATAACGTTGTCTGTGATGATTGTGGTCAGACTACGGAAACGAACGTAAACTGTGACTACACCACCGGCGCATCTGCTTACACCTGCATCTGCGGCGACGTGAAGCAGTTCAAGGTGTACTGGTATGATTCGAATGGCAATGAGCTGGGCACCAGTTCGGTTGATTACGGTGCGCCCCTGCCCACTTGCCCTTATACTCCCACGATTCCCGAGGGCTACTATGGCGTTGGTTGGTGCGACATGTATTCGGGCGACCCTGCTCCCGAAACTATGCCTGCCAATAGCCTCTATGTGAAATACTTCACTGAGAAGATCACATACAGGGTGACATTCCTCTATGAGAATGGCGATTTTTGGCAATATATTACCTACAATTACGGCGAAGTGATTAAGGATCTTGCAGAAAAATACCCCTATCCCGATACCAAGGTAGGCCATAAATTCATCGGCTGGGGCGTGAAGGATGATGCAACCGGCAAGATCGAGCTGGTGACCACAATGACTGCCACCGGCAACCTGATCCTTTACCCCGTATTCGAGGTGAATAAGTACACCCTGACCATCTACGCCCTCCAAGTCTCCGGTGATGCTGACCCCGAAAACTGTCCTATTGAAATCACTGTTCCCTACGGTGCTCTGCTGAAGGATTACATCCCCGAAAATTGCGGAGCAGTATGGAATTATGCACCCATCCACGAAAAAGGTGAAACGGTTCCCGTAAACGGCACCCGCTATAACGGTGTTTACGCCATTGATGAGTGGTACGACATGGACTGGAACGTGGTGGATATGGAAACAGCCACCATGCCCGCAGGCAATTTCGGGATCAAAAATGATTACTACTACACCGGTTGGTGGAATGTATTCTGGGATGCGGTAAATCAGAAATGGTCCGACACCGCTCTGGGCACCGCCTACCAGATCGACAGCACCGAGGCAAGAGGCTGGCAGCAGATCGACGGCGATTGGTACTACTTCGCCTATGATGCTAAGCAGAGCCATTACTTCCGCGTTGAGGGCCTGACCCGCGTTCCTTATCCCGTTGACGAGGAAGGCAACCCCATCACCATCAACGGCATTACCTACGCTCCTAACCAGGAAGATATTGATTATGCAACAAACAAGGGCATCACATTCAAGGATGCAACCGAGGCTTGGTTCATCTTCGATGATAACGGCAAGTTCCAGAGCAATGTAAACGGAAAGATCGAGGGACCCAAGGCAACTTGCTATGCAGTCAACGGTATGATTCCGTGGCACTACGGCCTTGCTAAGATCAATAACAAGTACTACTACTTCGTTGGTGACGCTGTCAACGGCGGTAACAAGGTCGCAAACGGTCCCGTATGGATTACCCGTGCAAATGGTGTTGAGGGTCTTGATAACGGCGCTTGCTACTACTTCGACAGCGGTGTGCTGGTTAATAACTTGACTGACATTGTGGATGGCAAGTACTATAAAAAAGGTAAGCTCATGATGGGCGCAGGTCTTGTTGAGTTCGAAGAAGGTAAGTACATCTACGTTCGTTCCAGCGGTCAGGTTGCTACCGGTATGTACTGGGTAACCAAGACCAACGGTCTGGTAAATGCTGCACTGTACAACTTCGGTACCGACGGCATCCTGCAGAGCGTGAAGGATCCTTCCGTAAACGGTCTGGTTGACGGCGTATACTATAAGAACGGTATGCCTTACTACGCAGGTCTGATCGTAATCGAAGGCGAGACTTACTACGTGAAGTCCAACGGCGAAGTTGCAACCGGCGACTACTACATCACCAAGGTTGACAACTACACCGGCGATCTGAACGTGAAGAACGGCGACAAGCTCACCTTCAACGACGAAGGCAAGCTGCAGCCTATGAAGGACGGTATCGTTGACGTTGACGGCGTTCTGTACTACTACGTGAACAATCACGTTCAGTACGGCGCAGGTCTGGTAGAACTGGGCGATGGCAGCATCATCTACGTTCGTTCCAACGGTCAGCTGGCAATCGGCGAGTATTGGCCCACCACTCTCAATGACGTTCTGCCCGCAGGTAAGTACACCTTCGGCAAGGACGGCAAGCTTATTCAAGACGGCGATTCTGCTCCTCTCGCTGAGGGAAGTAAGTATTTCGGCAGCTCAGACTGGGAGATCGTACCCGAAAATGCGGTATTGATCTTTACTCCCGAAAAATCCGGAAAACTGATTGTTGAAGTTACGGGTATCTCCTCTGAAATTGAAATTCCCGCTAACGGATTTTCCGTGGATGCATACGATGGCGAGGGATACGTCGGCGAGACCGCATGCGAAGGCACAGGCATCATTGAGGTTGAGCTTGAAGCCGGTAAACAGTGGGAAATCTACGTACGTCCTGCTATTGTAGGCGATGGATATTTTATGTTCGAATCCGGAACGATTGAATATAGGATTACCTTTATTGCTGACTGATTAACGATCGGTTTATTCCCGATAAAGCTCGGGTGTTAAAACAAATATTAAAACAGATGCTCCATGCCCGCGGGCATGGGGCATCCGCTTCTTCCGATTTCGATGGCAAAACAGCGACAGAAAAGAGATAAAGCCATTTATCTGTTTTCTATTGCCGTTTTGGATCGATGATGAAAGTGAATGGATATGAAGAGATTGAATCTGAAAGGAGCGTCATCCGATGCAATTCTGCTGACGTTCATCAAATTGGTTACCACGGCGCTGGGCTTGGCCATTACTCGATTGCTGGCAGAGTATCTGTCAGTTTACGAATATGGCACCTATTCCCAAATTATGCTGCTGGTATCAACCATATCGTCCATCACTATGTTCGGCATGATGGACGGTGTGAACTTCTTCTACGCCGGCAAGCCGGCCGGTGAGGAGAGAGAATCCTATATCGCAACTATTTTTGCATTGCAATGTACCTTCAGTACGGTAGCCGGCTGTGTTGTGATGGCAATGGAGGGGCCGCTCTGCGATTATTTTGAAAACGCCGACGCTGGAAAGCTGTTGATTTTCGCTGCGCTTCTCCCGCTTCTGCAGAACGTAATGGGAATGTCGCAGGTGCTGTTCGTGGCGGTAGGTAAGGCGAGATTGCTGGCATTCCGAAATCTTGCAGTATCGCTCATCCGACTGGTAGCGGTGCTCATCGTAGTTTGGGTGGTTCAAAGTGCCGTTGTGGTGCTAATTACTTCCTTGCTGCTGGATATCGGACAGATTGCTTTCTTCTGGCTCATTCTGCGCAAGAACAATTGCAGAATCCGACTGCAGCAGGTCAATCCTCGGCTGTTGGCCGGTATCCTTCGGTATTGCGCACCTATGGCGATTTATATCATCATCAGTACGCTGAACCGCGATCTGGACAAGTATTTCGTCTCTATGGTCACCGATACCGAAACGCTGGCGCTTTACGCCAATGCATCCAAGCAGTTGCCCTTTGATATTCTGATGGCTTCTTTCTGTACGGTATTGGTGCCCCATATCACTCGCTACATTTCTGAGAAAAGCAACGAAAAAGCCGCTGGTTTGTATAAGCTGTTCTTGGAAATTACCTATATTTCCACCGGCGTGCTGTGCTGTGCGGCACTTGCGGCGGCTCCTCAGCTGATGAAGCTGCTGTATTCCAACAAATACACCGAGGGGCTTTCCATTTTCTGCGTATATATTTTTGTGGATCTGCTTCGCTTTACCAATATCACGCTGGTGCTCAGTGCCGCCGGTAGAACGAGACGCTTGATGCTGGTGGGAGCAGGCTCACTCTTGCTGAATGCCGTACTGAACGTGGTTTTCTATCATTGGATGGGGCTGATCGGACCTGCAGTTGCAACGCTGGTGATAACGGTTGGCGTGGGAATGCTGATGCTCTATTACAGCGCCGGAATTATGGGAGTCGGTCTTTCTCGGCTGTTTGATTGGAAGTATTTGCTGCTATTCGTTGCGGAAAGTGCGGTTTTGACCGTTCTGCTGAATCTTGTGCAGCAGTATTTGGAGAAGCTGGACGTTCACTATTTTGTAATCTTAATGTTCATTGCAGGGTTGTATGCGATGATTATGGCGCTTCTGAACGGTAAACGGTTGTTCAGAGATATGAAGCGTGTGAACGGTGTGTCTCATAACGCTTAATTGGCTATCACGGAGGATTGTATGGGAAAATTTTCACGCAAAATCGGTGCGCTGGTCTATTACTCGATTGCGAAGCATCTTCCTTCCTCTTGCTCCGGAATTCGGGTGGGGCAGAAGGCTCTGCGAGGGTTTTGCGGCAAGCTGATGCTGAAGAGCTGCGGAAAGCAGGTGAATATCGAGAAGGGGGCATCCTTTTCTGCCAAGGTATCGCTGGGCGATTACTCCGGAATCGGCGTAAATGCCCGCATCGGCGGCACTTGTACCATCGGTACGCACGTGATGATGGGCACCGACGTGATTGTTATCACCCGCAATCACGCCTTCGATCGGACCGATATTCCGATGATGGAGCAAGGATTCGAAGAAGAGCGCCCCGTTACAATCGGAAATGACGTGTGGATTGGCGACCGAGTGATTATCCTCGGCGGAGTTCACGTAGGCGACGGCGCTGTTTTGGGAGCCGGCGCGGTGGTGACCAAGGATGTTCCGCCGTTTGCAATCGTAGCAGGCGTACCGGCCAAAGTGATCCGCTACCGAGGTGCACAGACCAATTCCACCGATCATAAGTCGGTGTGATGGGTGATAAAAATGATAGGAGTAGGTCTATGAAGATTGACATTAAAAGCAAATATCCCTTTCCGGCGGGGACACTGTCGAATTTTACTGCATTCTCCTTTACGGTGGATGGGGTGGAATGCGCCTCGATGGAAGGCTTTTTGCAATCGTTGAAGACAACCGACGTGGCCGAGCAGAATCGGGTATGCAGGTTAACCGGCAAAGAAGCCAAAGAGTATTTTGCCGAGTCCCCCTGCAATAGTCAATGGAAGCGATCCGGTTTTCTGCATTGGCAGGGCAAGCGAGTTTGGCGCTACGGCAAATCTTATCGTATGCTGCTGAACCGCGCCTATGATGCGCTGTTTCAGAATGAGGACTTCCGCAAAGCGCTGGCTGCTACCGGCGACGCCAAATTGGACCATTCCATCGGCAAATTCTTCCGATGCACCACTGTGCTTACTCGAAGAGAATTTATCGGGCAATTATACCGGCTGAGAAAACAGCTGTAAATTGCATACTCCCCACATCGTTTCAACAACGATGTGGGGAGTTTCTTTATAGTGGATATTCCAATAACTCCGATCCTGCCTCATTGCCGGCGAGAGAGACGGCCTTCGGCGTGCGATTATCGTAGGTGGCGTAGTAGTAGACCTTCTCGGACGCACTGTAGCAGGAGGAGTAGCGAGTGATCTCCAGCTGTCCGCCATCCACAACCACGCTGCCGCGCACCATTTCCACGGCAGAGAGCAGGTGGAAGAATTGGCAGACCTGTGCCGCTTCTCCCTCTTCGCTGCGGGAGTGATGCAGCAGATAAGCTGCCCGCACGAAGCGGGAAGGGGAGGAGCAGTCGCCGGGCAGTCCGATGGCACCCATTCCGGAGCCAAAGGGAACGATTCCCTCGATGGTCTGCAGATGATTGCGAGGAGGGGCAGGCGTGAGGTGCAGATAGCGGCAGAGATTGGACAGATGGAAGGGGAAGGGCGGATTGTTAGTCAGCACGTCGGTGGGATTGTCGTAAATCTTCAGTCCCGATGCGGTGGGCTCCGCCACGATAGATCGCTCCCAGTCGGCGATATGCCAGTGCAAGGGCGTCAGGGGGATAGACTCGCTAAAGGGAATTCCCACCAGCCGTGTTTGTCCGAGGAGCGACTTTGCCTCGGTAGCCGTCCGACAGTGGCAGAGCAGCCACGGAATCAGCTCGAACGGGCTCACCGATCGCCTCGATTCGGTGGCTTCGGGGAAGTAGTGTGCATTGTGGGGAAAGTTCAACCCTGCAATGCACAGTCCGTACTCATTCGCTGCTTCGGCGTAGAGGGGATACCCTGCCGCTACTGTCGCCATCCCGATGAGTGCAGGATGCTCCTTTATCGGTGCCTCGCATCGGAAGTGGAAGGGATAGTTGCGAGGAGTGATGACCACTCGCTGACCGAAATCGTACTCCAAATCCAGATTCCGTCCGAAGTAAAAGTCGGTGGTCCGCATTGCAATACTGGTACACATAAGCGCTCCTTGAGATTGAGATAGAAGTAGTATGGGTCGGGAGCGCAGAAAAAATACACCGTCTCCCGAAGGAGACGGTGTTTGCGTATAGTTTATTTCGTTTTGCCAAGATAATCCTTGACCAAATCCCGGAACTCTGACTTGAATTCATCTTCGGACAGATCCAGATCCTCCAGACGCGCAATCAGCGACTGAGGGCTTGCATCCTTCTTATATTCGGAATCGCGCAGAATCAGCGCAAATTCCACTACCGAGGCAACAAAAGCATCGTTTGCAGTGAGAGCACTGTGATAGTCGGAGCACTTGATGTCCATCAGCAGGGACTTTTCCTCTTTATCTGTGTCGCCGCTGACGTTTTCGGTGGGCTTATACTTTACCGTGACCTGTGCCAGATGATCGTCGGGGGACAGCTCTTTGTCCTTCAATACGATTTCGTACACTACGGTGACGGTGTGGCCGCTGCCCAGCTCACCGGCATCGGTATTCGAATCGTTGAACTCTTCTTCGGTGAGCATCTTGTTCTCATAGCCGATGAGACGGAAGCTCTCCACGTAGTCGGTATTGAAAATCACGCCTGCCTTCACGTCCTTAGCCACTGTAACCATAGTGCCGCCGATTTCCTCTACCAACGCTCGGCGCGCTTCTTTGGGGGAGTCGATGTAGCTGTAGGTGCCGTTGCCGCTGAGCGCCAGCGCTTCCATAGTTTCGGATTGATAGTTGCCTCTTCCCACACCGAATACCGAGAAATAAACGCCGGTTTCCCGCTTTTCGGCAATCAAACTCTTCAGCTTGGGGACGCTGGTGATGCCAACGTTGAAATCGCCGTCGGTGGCAAGGATAATGCGGTTGTTACCGCCCTCAATGAAGCACTCTTCCGCGATATTATATGCCGTGTAAATACCGTCGCTGCCAGCGGTAGAGCCGCCTGCCTGCAGGTCTTCGATGACAGCCATAATCTTCTGCTTCTCATAGCCGTATGCGCCTTTCAGGGCAACAGTCTCGGTGCCCGCATAGGTGACGATGGAGACACGGTCCTCGGGATTGAGGTTTTCCACCATCATCATAAAGGCGGTCTGCACCAATTGCAGCTTGTCGGCGGAGAACATCGAACCGCTGGTGTCGATGAGGAAGACCAGATTGTTTTTGATCTCGGAGAACTCCACTTTCTGCGCCGCAAGGCCGATGGTGAGCAGCTTCGTCTCGCTGTTGTAGGGGGTGTCGAACACCGAGGAGGTCAGCGCCAGCACCGATCCGTCGGTGGGGGTAGCGTAATCGTAACGGAAGTAGTTGAGCATCTCCTCTACCCGAACGGCATCCTTGGGGATGGAATAGCCGTTTCTGATCAAACTGCGCAGATTGGGGTAAGAGGCGGTATTGGCGTCGATGGAGAAGTAGCTGGTGTTCTGCTCATCGGTGGAAACGAATGCATTCTCCACGATCTCAGTGTAGTTCTCGCCGTCGGACGAAGTTGGTGAACCTGCGGTAGGGTAATAGAGTCCGTTCATACCGCCGTCCGGTTTGGATGCACTACAGGATGCCATTGCCAGCGTCGTAGATGCTAACAGCAGGGTGGCGATCCATTTCTTTGTAATCATTCTCGGATGTTTCATATTCATCCCTCCTTTGACTGTATTTTAGCATAAATTTAGATGAATGTCAAGATTCATTTGGGCATAATTGCAATTGATTTGTAAACAATCTGTAATGAAAATGAAAAAAACGGAGCAGATTGTTGATCTGCACCGTTGGATATATGTATCTTATGCCTTTTGCAGCTTGTCTGCGATGAGTTCTTCGAACGCTTCGAGCTCGCCCTCCACCAAAAGGGATTTCTGACAAACGATATCGCGAACTTCTCTTCGATGGACGAACAGCAGATAGCAGTCTCCCAAATCGATGGCTTTTTTGATGTCGTTGATATGGAGGGTGACCGTTCGTTCCAACTCGATTTCTTCATAAGTAATCCACGAATCCTCGAAGAGGACGCTGGTGGTGTCCTGACAAGGGCAGGGAATCGGCGGTTTGCGGGCGTTTAATTTTGCGCTGATTCCCGTGATGAGGAAGATCAGAGAAAAAAAGAACAGGCCAAAAGTCACCGAGAAAAGCGGCGGAAAGAAGAACACGAAAACGATGGAGAAAGCTCCCAACGCCGCCCAAATGGGAGCGAGAATCAGCGCACCCGTGCCACGCTCCCGCATACGCTCACGGTTTGCTTTTCCGTTGCAGGTTGGAGAGACTTTGCCGTAGAATTCAATCATAGTTGCCTCCTTGGGGGACGATCAAAATTGGCTCAAATAGCCCATCAGAAACCAGAGAATACCGTTCCCAACGAGTCCCAATATCGAAAGCAGGATTCCCAGCTTGGCGTATCTGACGTGGCGTTTAACGAGGCCGTGAATAATTCCCAGCACGCACAATGTGGGGCTTACCAGCAGAGCGAGAACGGTAGGGACGAGCATCCAATCGGGGACGGTAGAAAGGCCTAACAAACCCATGCCGATTCCGAAAAACAAGATCCAACTCAAAATGAAGGCAAAAAAGAACATCGGTAAGGGGGAGATGAAGGCGAGGATACCGGTTATGATCGGTCGATTTTTCATAGGGAAGCCTCCTTTGCTGTATACTTCTGATGGTAGTATAGCACATTGAAGCTGAAAAGTCAAGTGGCAGCGGTGAGGTCAGATTTCCTCCGAATCTATTCCCTATAAAAAAGCACCCAATGGGTGCAAAGAAAAACGCCCGAAGGGGTGCCTTCCATAAAGCAGGATTAACCTACCGAAAAAACAAAAGGAGTACGATCAATT
>JAFTMF010000082.1 GCA_017452565.1 Clostridia bacterium | reverse complement strand
TGCGGCGGAATCCGCCTCTCCTTGCGATGTCTATTCCATCGAAAATTTCGATTGCAAACATCGAAAACATCTACTTGACTAATCTTGATTTCTATTATATACTATATCTATCAATTTTTCAAGTATTCGGAGGAATAATATATATGCCCAAAATCAAATTTTACCATCGTGACGAAGTGCCGATGGAAATGCACAAGGTCAAAATCGTTCAAAAGCTCACCCTGCTCCCCGCCCGTGAGCGTCTGACCAAGATGCAGGAGGCAGGATTTAACACCTTCCGTCTCCATAACGGCGACATCTTTATGGATATGCTCACCGACTCGGGTGTCAACGCCATGAGCGACAATATGCAGGCGGCAATGCTCCACGCCGACGATGCTTACGCAGGCAGTGAGACCTTCTATCGGATGCAGCAGAAGCTGGAGGAAATCTTCGGCATTCCTCACCTGCTCCCCACCCATCAGGGACGTGCTTGCGAGCACATCATCGCCCAGCATTTCGTAAAACCCGGCAACTGCGTGATTATGAACTACCACTTTACCACCTCCAAGGCCCACGTGACCCGTCTGGGCGGCCACGTGGAGGAGCTGGTGAAGGATGAAGGTCTGATTACCAAGTCCACCCTTCCCTTCAAAGGCGATATCGATATGAACAAGGTGCGCGCCTGCGTGGAAAAAGAGGGCGCGGACAACATCGCTTATATGCGTCTGGAGGCAGGCACCAACCTCATCGGCGGTCAGCCCATCTCCTATGCCAATATGAAGGAAGCCACCGAGTATGCCAAATCCAAAGGCATCCTCACCGTGCTGGACGCTTCCCTTCTCCAGGACAACCTCTACTTCAACAAGATCCGGGAAAAGTCGCTGAAGGACAAGTCTATCCGTGAGATCATCCGTATGATCGCCGATCTCTTCGATATCATCTATTTCTCTGCCCGCAAGTTCGGCTTCGGCCGCGGCGGCGGAATCTTAGTTCGGGACGAGGAGATGTTCCACGAGCTGGAGGATTACATCACGATGTTCGAAGGCTTCCTCACCTACGGCGGTATGTCGGTGAAGGAAATGGAAGCCCTCACCGTAGGCTTCGAAGAGACGATGGATTTCGACGTCATCTCTCAGGCACCTCAGTTCATCGATTACTGCGTGCGTGCACTGGACTCCTGCGGCGTGCCGATGGTCACCCCCGGCGGCGGTCTGGGCGCTCACATCAACGCCCGTGAGTTTGTGGATCATATCCCTTCCGAGGAGTACCCTGCCGGATCGCTGGTAGCAGCCCTCTATCTTTGCGGCGGCATCCGGGGTATGGAGCGCGGCACTCTGTCCGAGGAGCGCAATCCCGACGGCTCCGAGCGCATCGCATCGGTGGAAATGGTGCGCCTTGCCTTCCCCCGCCGTGTCTTCACCCTCTCTCAGACCGAGTACGTCATCGACCGTGTGAAGTGGCTCTACGATCACCGTCATATGATCGGCGGTCTGCGCTTCGTCCACGAGCCCAAGTCTCTCCGCTTCTTCACCGGCCGCTTGGAGGCCGTCTCCGACTGGCCCGAAAAGCTGGTAGAAGCATATATTGCAGATTTTGGTGACGATCAGTAAATAGAAAACGCCTCCCGACAAGGGAGGCGTTGAGCTTGTCGAAAAAGTATTCATTAGAAAGACGTATTAGCAATATGCACAAACCCAAGCCTTCCCCTTCGGGGAAGGTGGCGCGCCGTAGGCGTGACGGAAGAGGTCTACCGCACAAAATACTACGAATACCTCTCCCGTCTCGGACGAAGTCCGAGCCACCCTCCCCAGAGGGGAGGGCTCTTTTGTGCAATATCACAAACCGCTCATTATATTATGACTTTTTCGACAGACTGAAACGCCTCCCGACAAGGGAGGCGTTGTTGTTTGGGAAAGAGGCAGGGCGGAGTAGCACCAAGCCTCCCACAATGCGAAGGTTGGTGCGCCGAGGTTGCATTGGTGCGAACCGCAATGACGGGAGGAACAGAAAGCCGCAAAGCGGCGTCTGTAGTCCCTACAAGGTAGAGGAAACCGTTCCCACCGCACCGTAGGGGGCGACGTCCTCGACGCCCCGTGAAGCGGCCTGCACCCAATGTTCATTCGAAGCACAGCAGACGGCAGATCAAATCTTTTCCTCGAAGAAATTGTTTACCAGATCGGTGTAAGAGGACAGCGAGCTGAAGGAGCCGATATAGTCGATGGGCTTGCCGTCGGCAGAATAGCGGCAGATAAAGCCCAAAAAGGAGCGGTTCGCATAATCGGCGGTGATCACGGTGAAGTCGCCGTTCTGATAGGTCATCCGCAGGCAGATCCCTTCGGGCGAATCGTAGACGTAATAGTCCTCCAAAATGCTCTCGTAGGTGAGCTGATCGAAGAAATCGGGCATCTGCTCCCCATCCAGCGTTTCCAGCAGGGTCACCTTGTCGGGATCAAAGGGCTTGATCTCATCCAGCTGATCGGGCACCCAAGAGGAAAACTTTTGTCTGTCGTCGTTCTCATATTCGATCAGCTCCACGCTGACCACCTGATCTGCCAGCTCGCTGTAATCGTATTGCATATGCCCCGGATCGCAGGCGGTCAAAATGGGCAGAAGCAAAGCAAGGCATAGGACGATACAAAGGGGATGTTTCATATTCGTTCTCCTTTTTGGATAGGGATTGTATATGAATGATAGCACAACGGGGCGGAACTGTCAAGGGGTGCAGATCGCTTCACGGGAGGAGCAGAAAGCCGCGAAGCGGCGTCTGCACCCCTCCCCTACGGGGTAGATGTTCGTCATACCTGTAGGGGCGCAGTAAGCGAAGCGTCTGCATCGCCCGCTCCAAACGTTTACCACACACCGTGACCTCGGTGCAAGCCGTTTGACGGTGCGCCGAGATTGAGTTGGTGCAGATCGTTCGGAGCGGCAGAGGCTTCGCCTCTGCCGACCTCTTCCGTCTTGGAGTTCGTATTCTACGAACTCCAATCCACCTTCCCCGGTGGGGAAGGCTTGGGTGCGGTGCGAGCTTCTACCTCGGCGCACCGACCTTCGTATCGTGGTGGGTGCTCGGAGATGGCGGACGATTTTCTCGCCCCTTCTCTCAATGCCCACGCAAATCCAGCGGGAAGTCGGGGAGGTCGGAGGTATAGACGTAGACGGTGTAATACTCTCCGTCGGTGTAGTTTTGGTGAAAATAGGACAGCGACTCGTGCTCCAGATACTTCACGGTAATCTTGGCCTCGGTCTGAGAGAGGTAGCCCACCTCACCGTACTCCTCAGCAAGTGCATCCACTACGGCCTGCACCTCCGACTCGGTGCCCGTGACCAGAAGGGCGGCAAAAAAGTCCATTCCGTTGCCGTTGCCGTTTAGCTTTCCGCAAACTGAGCGGCTCTCGATCATCTCCACGTCTCCCTTGGAGACGATGTCAATCAGATCGTTCTCCAAACCGCCGAGCAGAGCGTTGTTATACAGGTGTCCGCCACCCATCACAAGGACGGGCAGGAGCGCCACTACGAGGACTATCACGATGAGTTTGATGCGTTTCTTGGACATATAAACTTCCCTCCCGCAAGACGATTGTGTCTTGCATTTTCATTGGTTGTATTATATCACTATTAAATGAATAGCACGGGAAGAATCTGTAACGAAAGCGTAAACGCATTGTAAAAAGATTGGATGGTTCTGCCAAAGGGGATTGCAAAGATTTTTCGCTGCCATCCCCATCTTTTTTTCAAAAAAACTTGACAGATGTCGAAAAATCGAATATAATATAGATAATGACTTTTGAAGAAAGGAGGACACTACAATGGATGAAAAGAAACTGATTCGTTTCCTTCTGACCTTCTTCCTGGGTTGGATCGGAAGCCTGATCATCAACCACAGCTCCCTGAAGCCCGAAGGCTGGACCTCCAGAACTTGGCTGTACCTGATCCTTGGTTCCATCACCATGGGTATCTACGGCGTCGTTGCTTCTATCTTCAACCTGCTGTTCGATCCTGCTAAGCCCAGCAACATCGGCTACAAGAAAGACTAATTGCATTTCCCAATACCCACACGAAAAGAGCCGCCTTTGGGCGGCTCTTTTTCATGTACGGACGGCACTATGAGGTTATTCTGCGCTGTATGACGCAAGCGTTTTGCGCAGTGCCGCTTCGAAGAACTCGTCGGCTGAAAAACTGCTCGTCTCGCTCTCTTGCTTTGGGAGAGACGGAGATAGCTCGTCCTCCCATCGGCGTTCCTTCAGCCAATTGGAGGGATCGGGGATATACCGTCCCTCTTCCCTTTGCCAGAGGGCGCTTTGCTTCTGCCCTTCGATGGCAGAGAGGATGGTCGCCACAAGATCGCTATCGGGCGCGAGCTCTTCCCATTCCCGCTCCGCTCCTCTCCGTCTCACCTTTTTGGGATAGGCATCCCAAAAAGCCCCGAAGGGGGAGGGAGTATTCGTAGTGGTAGTGGTATTAGTAGTGGTATTAGTATTAGTATTAGTATTAGTTTTAGTATTAGTTTTAGTATTAGTTTTAGTAGCTTCACTTTGCTTACCGTTTGCTTCATTTTGCTTGCTGTTTGCTTGCCTTTGCTTCACACTTGCTTTTCCACCTCTTCGTCCTGCTTCTGCCCGTTCCTCTGAAACCTCTTTTGCGCGACTGATTTGCGGAAGAATAAAAGACGCTGCCAATCGTACTGATCCGGTTAATTCGGGAGGATTGCTTCCGTCTCGATGGTATCGGATCATCGCTAAAATCAGAGTTTTGCACTCTTCCCCCGTCAACATTTCAAACGCCTCTTCCCAATCATAAAAGAAGAGCATACACTTATTCTCTTTCGCCATTGTCTCACCTCCTTTCCGTTTTGGTGTTCTACCTACAGTTTAGCGCAAAGAATCGTATGATACAGTTGCATTTTGTGGCAAGTTTTCGAAAAGAGGGAGAAAAAACGCAATCGCCTGCCCGTTTTGCCAAAACGGTTGACATTTTGGGGAGTTTCTGCTACAATGATTGTATCATTCGTATATTCCAAGGAAGGTGATTCTATTGAAACCGAAAACCCGGGTGCTGATCGCC
>JAFTMF010000081.1 GCA_017452565.1 Clostridia bacterium | reverse complement strand
CTTCTGCCTCGCACTTGGGGCAGGTACCGCGGCATTCGCCCTTGTGGGGACACTCCTCGGTGACCCACGCGATCTCGTTGGCGGCGGCAATCTGCGCGCGGATTTCTTTTAGGATTGTACATTTCTCTTTGCCTTTCATAGTACGGTTTCCTTTCCATAAAATGATTCTTTCATCTATTATACGAATGAAAAGGCGAAAACCCTCAGGATCGGGCAAATTTTCATTCAATCGACATAAGAAGCGAATGGTTTATCTCACTGCCTATTATCACCATTGCCAGAATGACCGCCAGCAAAACGATCTCGCAAATTGCCAAAATCCACAGCCGCCGTTTCAGCTTTGTACGGCTCAGATCCCAAATCTTCGTTTGCAGCCATTGTTCGGCGGCGATAACGGGAAAAATCAACATCAGCAAACAGGGGAGCAGAGGCAACACATAAAGGACTTCTTGAAAAAAAGTTTTCAACGATGGCGATGGGCCGTCATATGTGGTATACATCGTGATCAGCGGTACCACGATCAAAAGGAACACGCAAAGGGCAATCAGGATTTTCTTCAATACACGGCAGACGTCCAAGCAGATTCTCATTTTGTTCCCCCTCCATTGACAAATTCCCCGAAAAACCGCAAAGCTCCTGCAGACTTCCGTCCACAGGAGCTTTGATTTTGTCGGAAAGTCTTTCTTTCCTTTTTAGTATAACATATTATTTTGGTTTTGTCAAGACTTTTTTCAGCACTCCCGAACAAGGTAGCTGCCTGCGCCCAGCACAAACTGTGCCGTCCGTCCCACCTGCTTGCCACCTAAAGTGTCGGCAGTGGAGTCAATACCGTTCAGCATAAACCGATCGCCGCCCGAGGGAAGGGGCAGCTCGATCTCTGCCATCACACCGTCAGGGATCGTGAACGCCCAGACGAACTTGCCATCCTCCCAGTGCCAACGGCTCTCGATTCTGCCACGAACGCAGTCGTAGGCGGCATCCACCGAGGTGATCCGCCGCTGGCCTGCGGGGATATCCTCTTCCCTGCGCAAGTCGGGACGGGGAGCGAGGATCAGCCGTTCAAAGCCGGGAGCATTCTCATCGGGGCGAATGCCCGCCATTCCCGAGAAGAACCATTCTGCCACCGCACCGTAGGCGTAGTGATTGAAGGAATTCATCCCCACGTCGCCAAAGCCACGCTCACGGGTGTAAGAGTTCCATCTCTCCCACACGGTGGTGGCACCTGCACGCAGGGAGCAGAGCCAGGAGGGCTCAGCGGTCTGCAAGAGGAGGGAGTAGCAGAGATCGTCCATCCCGTACTCCGACAGGGTGATCATCAGCGCTCCCGTTCCCACAAAGCCGGTGGAAAGGCGATAGCCGTTGTCCACGATCCGCTTTCTGAGAAGCGCCTTGGTAGGCTCTACCCACACCTCGGGAAGCATCTTGAACTTCAGCGCCAAGAGGCAAGCGGTCTGACTTTGCTGGGTCAGCCCCTCTGTGCCCAGATAGAGATCACAGAAGTGCGCCTTGATCTTGGCAGTGAGGGCGGCGTAATACTCCGCTCTGCCGTCGTAATAATCCCCCGTCTCCTTGGACAGCTGACGGCTGTAGGATTCCATCAGCATAGAATCGCAGGCGTAGTAGCAAATGGCGATGTATCGGGGATCGGTGGGATCGTATGCCAGCCAGTCACCGTAGGTGGTACGAGGTCCGTCCTCCCCAAGAGAGGCGAGGAAGTCCATATAGACCTCCATGCCATCGTAATGTTCCTTGGAAATCGGCGTGCCG
This sequence comes from Clostridia bacterium, assembly GCA_017452565.1. GTDB lineage: Bacteria > Bacillota > Clostridia > Oscillospirales > CAG-272 > CAKSQF01. The sequence goes on along the minus strand of JAFTMF010000081.1, from coordinate 6,342 downwards.
TACATTCTCCGCAGGACGTTGGGGATAATCACGCCTGCATCCGCCCAAGCGGCGTCACCGCTGTTGGTGGGACGATCCTCCAGCGAGCGGGGGAAGACCTCGGCAAAGCCGCCGTCCCGACGCTGGGAATCTCTGCCGTCCCGCAGCCATTTTTCCATAAATTCGTTGATATTGGCAAGATATGCCCCCGCTCCGCTGAACACCTGGGCATCGCCCGTCCAGCCGAGACGCTCGTCTCGCTGAGGGCAGTCGGTGGCAACCGACAGATAGTTGCCCCGCATTCCCCACAGGATGTTAGAATAGAGGGCGTTCACCTCGCCGTCGGAGCAGGCAAAGGAGGAGGTTTCGGTCATCTCCGAGCCGACTACCCTGCCCTCCACCGCCTCCAGCACAAGATCGCCGTCTGCGATGATCTCCAGATAACGGAAGCCAAAGAAGCTGTGTGCAGGAGTGAAGGTTTCAATCCCCTCTCCCGAGGCGATATAGCTCATACGGGATCTGGCAGTGCGGTAGTTCTTGATGTACACGCTACCTCCGGGGCCGTCACAGCCACGGGCGGGATCGCCGCTATCGTTGAGCATCTCACCGCAAAGCACGGTCATCTGCACCCCACGGTCTGCCCGAAGGGTGAATCGGGGCTGACCTACCATATTCTGTCCCAAATCGAGGGTCAGCGTTTCCCCTGCACGGATGGTCATCGCCTCACAGCCATCCCCCACCTTGGTGCGGATGGTGTTGATTTTGCCGTGGGCGGTGCCGTCCTCCACAGCCCCCTTCCACAGCGTTGCGCTGATGGGACGGCGCAAGAGGTGAGTCTTCTCCCGAACGGGAGGGCCAAGGAGAGGTTCTACCAGCGGATCCGCCTCGGTGTAGAGGGTAGCCGCCGTCCAGTCGTAAGCATCGGGCGATACTTGCACGGCAGGATAGGTGGCATCCACCCGCTCGCCGTCGTAGATGTCGGCAGAGCGGATGTGCCCGCCGAAGATGGTCTCCCAATCCTCGCCGGTGGCGATAGTACGCTCACCATCCTCGCCGGAGATAGTGATCTCTGCCATAAAGGCAGTGTTTCTGCAGCCGTAATTGCCGAAGGAAATCCGTCCGCTCCACCAACCGTCGGAGAGTGCCACGGTGAGGAGATTCTCCCCGATTTTGCAGAAGGGGGTAAGATCGTAGGTGTAGGAAGCGGTGCGGAAATTGTAGTCTGTCCAGCCGGGCTTTAGCTCGTCGAACACGAGGTTGCCGTCCTCGAATGCGCCTACCCGACAGCCGTTGACGAAGAGATCAAAAATACCCAGCGAAGCCGCCTCGATGGAGACGCTCTCCTCTGCCTCAATCCAAAACCCGCGCTTGAACCAGACGATACCGCCCTCGTCGGGAAGGGTCATAGAACGGTTGTTGTAATTGCGATCCCCCCAAGGGTTGCCCGTAATCCGTCTGGGACGGGTGGGATTGCAGATCCATTTTGCTGTTTTCATAATTACCGCCTTTCCGCAAGAGCTTTGCTCTTGCTCTGCCCTTGGAAGGAACCTTTCTTGAAAGAAAGGTTCCTTCACCTCCAAAGAACTTTTATATAGTGCCGCAACTCCTTGCGGCACAGATTTCATTGTCTTCATTTTACCCTACTAAAGCGCAAATTACAAGTGCGAATCTTGCCTTGTTTGCCCCGAATTTTGCGCTATGGGCTTGACAAAACCGCATCTTCGTGCTATACTTGCAACAGAACCAAATATCCTGCCACCGGGTAGGCACGTCGGCAAGTCTCGTTAGGTCTTAGAAGAGGCTTTGCGGGCGTTTTTTCTTTGTAAAGGAGTCTATGATGAAGCATAAATCTGCGCACTTTCTTCGAGAACTTTTTCTCACCCCCTTCACACGGCTGACCAAATTCGAACTCGCCTTATGGCTCACCTCTGCGGCGATCATTGCCGTCTCCTTTGCCCTGATTCGGGAGAATCCCATCACCCTCGCCGCTTCGCTGGTGGGCGTCACCGCCCTCATCTTCCTCGCCCGAGGTGCGGCGCTGGGACAGATCCTCATTCTGCTGTTCAGCATCCTTTACGGCATCGTGTCCTTTCAGCTTAGGTACTGGGGAGAGATGCTCACCTACCTGTGCATGACCGCTCCTATGGCGATCTTCGCCCTGATTTCGTGGGTGCGCCATCCCTACAAAGATTCGGGAGAGGTTGCGGTGCAAAAGCTGTCGAAGAAGACGGTGCTCGTCACTCTCGCCCTCACCGTCCTTGCCACCGCCGTGTTCGGCACGCTCCTTTGGCTGCTGGACACCCCCAATCTGGCGGTTTCCATTCTGTCGATCTCTACCAGCTTTTTGGCCGCCACTCTCACCTTCCTGCGCTCGCCCTATTATGCCCTTGGCTACGCCGCCAACGACGTGGTGCTGATTGTGCTATGGGTGATTGCAGCAATCGGCGATGCGGTGTTTCTGCCCATGGTGCTGTGTTTTGTGACCTTTTTGGTGAACGATCTGTACGGCTTCTATTGCTGGCGGAAGATGGAGAGACGGCAGGAGGAGTGAGGACCGTCGAGGACGCCGGTCCCTACAAGGTTAGTACGAAGCGCCCGTTTAACATATAGCCAATAACGGATAAAGGAGCGCATCTGCGCTCCTTTGTTTCGCCAAAAACCACAAATGAAGTTGCCGCCAGCCAAGGAGTTTGGGGGAGAGCCCGATGAGGGATAGAGTTGCGCATAGCGCAACTCTGGCAGTTGGCTTTGCCAACTGCAGGGAAACACTTCGGCGTCTGAGTATGGTCGATAGTTGCGCATGGCGCAACTATTAGAGTTCGGCGTTGCCGAACTCTGGATCCCTCCTCTCGGATTTACGATAGACTTTTCGAAACGCTAAAATAAGCGCACTTCTCTTGGAAGGCTTAATTATATTTTTTCGCAAGTGATAACACTTTGTTTGTAGACAAACGAGAAAATCTCTATTATAATATCACCAAAGTTAACATTGAGGTGATAAAAATGCAAACAAATAATGAAATCCAAGTGCTCAGTGAAAATATAAAACTCATTCGAACCACACTCGGCCTGTCCAAGAAAGAAATGGCACAAAAGATCAGAATCTCCGTGTATAGTCTGAACAAATTAGAGCGCGGCATCATCCCGCCTCGATTGCCTTGTGATTTTTTGATTTATATCCATTGGGAATTTGGTGTCACCCCTTCGCAAATGTTTCTGCCGAATTTAGGAAGGAAGTAAGGCCGAGGACGGGCGGATATAGAATCCGCCCCTACGATGGCAATTCTGCAAGCCACTTCCAATTTTGTCGAAAAACTTGCATCTGCCCGCATATTTTTTCAAAAACGCCTTGATTTTTGCACGAAAATACTGTATAATAATTCTGTGTGAAGAAACCACAGTTCTGTTCACCCGCCGTTTTTGCATTGGCAATACGGTAATACTTTATCAAAGGAGAACGATATCATGAGCAATGAGACTTATGAGTACGCATTCAGCAACGAAGTAGCTGAGATGTGTACTGTAAAGCAGGGCCCTAACCACGGTCCCGCTCCCCTCCCCGAGGAAGGCCTGTGGGTACAGGCAAGACAGATCGGCGACATTTCCGGCTACACTCACGGTGTGGGCTGGTGTGCACCCCAGCAGGGCGCTTGCAAGCTGTCCCTGAACGTAAAGAAGGGCGTTATCGAAGAAGCACTGGTTGAGACCATCGGCTGCTCCGGTATGACCCACTCCGCAGCTATGGCTGCTGAAATCCTCCCCGGCAAGACCATCCTGGAGGCACTGAACACCGACCTGGTATGTGATGCCATCAACACCGCTATGCGCGAGCTCTTCCTGCAGATCGTATACGGCAGAACTCAGTCCGCATTCTCCGAGGGCGGTCTGGTAATCGGCGCAGGTATGGAAGACCTGGGCAAGGGCGCTCGTTCCATGGTTGGTACTATGTACGGCACCAAGGCAAAGGGCGTTCGTTATCTGGAAATGACCGAGGGCTACTGCACCAGAATGGCTCTGGACGCAGACGATCAGGTAATCGGCTACGAGTTCGTTTCCCTGGGCAAGATGACCGACTTCATCAAGAAGGGTATGGAGCCCAACGAAGCTTACGAGAAGTCCAAGGGTACTTACGGCAGATTTGCTGACGCTGTGAAGTACATCGACCCCCGCAAGGAATAATTGAAGGAGGAAATTAGAATGGCACAGTTTGAAGGTTACGAAAGACGCGAAGCGAAAATTCTCGCCGCTCTGAAAGAATATGGCATTTCCTCCATCGACGAATGTAAGGAAATCTGCGACGCCAAGGGCATCGACCCCTACAAGATCGTAGAAGAAACTCAGCCCATCTGCTTTGAGAACGCAAAGTGGGCATACACTGTTGGCGCAGCTATCGCAATCAAGAAGGGCTGCACCAAGGCTGCTGACGCCGCTGCCGCTATCGGTATCGGTCTGCAGGCATTCTGCATCCCCGGCTCTGTTGCTGAAAACCGTAAGGTAGGCCTCGGCCACGGCAACCTGGGCGCAATGCTCCTCTCCGACGAGACCGAGTGCTTCTGCTTCCTGGCAGGCCACGAGTCCTTCGCCGCTGCTGAGGGCGCTATCAAGATCGCTCTGAACGCAAACAAGGTTCGTACCAATCCTCTGCGCGTAATCCTGAACGGTCTGGGCAAGGACGCCGCTATGATCATCTCCCGTATCAACGGCTTTACTTACGTACAGACCAAGTTCGATCCCTACACCGAGACTGTTGAGACTGTAAAGGAAACTCCTTACTCCAACGGTCCTCGTGCAAACGTTAAGTGCTACGGCGCTGACAACTTTCCCGAAGGCGTAGCTATCATGAAGAAGGAAAACGTTGGCGTTTCCATCACCGGTAACTCCACCAACCCCACCCGTTTCCAGCATCCCGTTGCCGGCACCTACAAGAAGTGGTGTGTTGAAAACGGCGTGAACTACTTCTCCGTAGCTTCCGGCGGCGGTACCGGCCGTACTCTGCATCCCGACAACATGGCAGCAGGTCCTTCCTCTTACGGTATGACCGACACCATGGGCCGTATGCACTCCGACGCACAGTTCGCAGGCTCCTCCTCTGTACCCGCTCACGTAGAAATGATGGGACTTATCGGCGCAGGTAACAACCCTATGGTCGGTATGACTGTAGCAGTTACTGTTGCTATCGAAGAGGCGAGCAAGTAATTTGCTGATTTGCCCTTGATTTCATTGACTTTTTAGGATGTTTGAACATCTTTTGAGCAAGTTTTTGAGAACAAGCAATCATCAATTTAACAACTTTTAACTAAAAAAGAGTTAGACACATCATTTTGGGGTTTACCCTGATGATGTGTCTAATATTTTTGGGGAGAAAAAGATGAAAAAACTGAGGATTGTGGAGCAGAATTTTATGACCTTGGAAGAGGGGTGCAACAAGTATTTAGACAACTGCCGCTCTCGAAATTTGCGCGAAGGAACTATCAATCACTATCGCCAGAGTTATGTGCAGTTTGCAAAGTTTATTGATATGCAAATGCAAGTGCGGGATATGGATCATAAAGTTATACCAATTGTACATCGATCTTGCGAAATTTGCAAGAGGATTTGGCAAAAAACAACCTCCGATTCATCATCGGAGGTTGCGATAGATAGGCTTACTTTTTCTTTTTCACCAGCACAACTGCAACGATCGCACCGATTACAACGATTGCACCCACACCGATGAGGATGGGGAGCAAGGGAGAGGAATCGGTAGAATCAGCAGGCGTTTCGCTGCTGTCACCGGTGGTTGGTGCGGTGGTGACGGGAGCTGTGGTGTTGGCAGGCTTGTCTGTGACATCGGGCTTGCCGTCAGTAACGGGGGGCGTTACAGGATCATCAGTAACGGGAGGTTTTACCTCGGTGCCGTCGGTGTAGACCACATTGTTGAAGCTGCCGCCGCCGTTCCAGGAGACCAGACCCAGCGTGCCGCCCTCCAGATTGCGCACCTGACGGCTCACCGACTGACCGTTTACCGTGTAGGTGAGGGTGTTATCCTCGTAAGTGACGGTGAGGGTGTAGATGTCCGCCTTGGCGATAGCGAGCGTCTGATTCCAAGTTTCGTTGCCGTTCGTGTTGCAGAAGAGCTTGATCACGGGATTGCCGCCGTGGGTGTCCACGTTGGCGCCGTACCAAGTGCCCGATTTGGGTGCGGTAGGATTGGTGGCGCCGAATACCAGGCCCAGACATCCGCCCTTGCCGCCGAAATCGGCCACGCCGGAGTAGGTGAAGTCGCCCGCGTGGGTGACGGAGGAGAAGGTGAAGCTGTCTCCATTAGAGCCGCCGATGGTCCAGCCGTTCTCGCCTTCGTACCAGTCGCCTGCGGATGTCCAG
>JAFTMF010000080.1 GCA_017452565.1 Clostridia bacterium | reverse complement strand
GGTTTTCTGCGAGGGATCGTAGAGGAGCTTCATCAAATGTATACCCAAATGGGTGTGGATAGCAATATCGTCGGCATCGTCGCATCGGGCAACGCTATGCGCAAAAATCCCGTCCTGCGAGCGATCTGTGCCGATCTCTTTAGCAAAGAGCTGCTTCTGCCTCTTCATACCGAAGAAGCGGCACTCGGTGCAGCCCTGTTCGGCGGAGTATCGGCAGGCGTGATTCTCCGCGAGGATAGCTATGCCAAAATCCAATATCAGGATGACAAGGAGGGAACAGAATGAACCTTTCTATGCAATTTATCGCAGTTTGGGGCAAGGTGCTCTTCAAAAACGGTGACCGAATCGATTGTGAAATTACAAATGATGGAACTATTACTGTCAAACTGTGGTACGAATTCCATCACGATCCGCTGATCCTCACTGCGACGGTATCGGTGGGCGATGATATTTTGCTGAACATTCGTCCCCATCGCATTGAGCTCTACGTGAACGGCGAGCTTTGCGATGAAGAATGGCCTTGCGGGAAGGGCTACCTTACCCTTGAATCCGAAGCAGAAGGAGATTTTCTTCCCACGCTCTCCGAGCTTTCTCCCGAAGTGCCGGCAGATCAGCCCTTTTACACCCGTCGAGAAATCGAAACTTCGGAAATCCGCATCCCCGGTGTCAACATTGGCGATTGCATCCCATATTCCGACGAAGTGGATACCGATGGCAAATATCATCTGTTCTACCTCTATGACCGCCATCACCACACCTCTAAGTGGCACTTTGGCGCACACCAATGGGCGCACGTGTCCACTACCGATTTCAAAATCTGGGACGAGCACCCCATGGCGGTGGGCATTACCGAGGATTGGGAAGGCTCTATCTGCACAGGTTCCATCTGCAAAGCCGCAGATCGTGACGAGTGGTACGCTTGGTACGCCGTGCGGATGTGCGACCGCTCTCCCGCCCGTATGACCTATGCGAAATCCACCGATCGGGTGCATTTTGAGAAATGCGGCGAGTATTTCCATCTGCCGGAAGGCTACGAGCCCACATCCGCCCGTGATCCTATGGTGTTTTATCAGGACGGCAAGTATCATATGTTCGTCACCACCAGCAGACTTTCGGATAACAGCGGATGCCTGGCGCATCTGGTAAGTGATCGGATGGCCATCGACGGCTGGGAGGATGCAGGGGCAACGATGGCGTGGATTGACCACGTTTCCGAGGACGATCCCACCCGTTACTGGCAGCCCGAATGCCCCGACCATTTCAAAATGGGAGAATATTACTATCTCGTTTTCGGTATCGGCGGAAGAGGACTGTACGGCTACTCCAAGAATCCCTACGGCGATTGGATCTTCCCCGAGGACAATACCATCCCTTGCGGAAACGTACCCAAATCCGCCACCATCCCCGGAACGGGACGGCGCATCTTCGCAGGTTTCATCCCCGAGGGGGGCTACGGCGGCAGACTCCGTGCAGTGGAAGCATTCCAAAATGGGGACGGAACGCTCAGATTTGAAGAGATTTCACTATAATTCTATCAGGAGGCGCATATGAAAAAGCGTTTGATGGCGTTATTCTTATCGGCGGTCACGCTGTTTACCGCCACACCGCTGACGGCCTTGGCAAGCGATAGCGGTTGGAACACCAATCTGGAGGGGCTGAGTTCCACCTCCAACAAGCCTGCCCGCATTACCTACAGCGAGAAGGGTGTGACCCTTACTCGCATCAACGAAAACGACGGTCTTGCCATCAGTAAAATCAAAACGGCAGGGAACTTCACGCTGGAGAGCGACGTAACCTTCGACTCCGGTAACGTGGCAAACCTGATCTTCGGTGCAGAGAAGAGCACCACGGCAGAGGAATCCTTTATCTTCAAGCTGGATCGGAACAATCGCGGCGAGACAAAGATTTTCAATTTCAGCAGCTCCCACGGATTTCCCACCATTGCCGGCAACAACGGCAACACCTTTCCTATGAATCAGAAGGACTACCATATGAAGGTGGTGGTGCTGGACGGTACTTGTGCCGTTTACGTCAACGAGATTTTGGTCTGTTCAGCTAAGCTGCCCGCCTATTACAAGGACGGCTATTTGGGCATCGGAGCAGCGGAGGGCAGTACCGTGACCTTCCAAAACACCGTTTATACCGATTTGGATCAGAAAAAACTGGCGAAGATCACTGACGTCAAGGTGGAGGGCAGTATTCTCACGCCGGCCTATAGCGAGGACGTCACCGCTTACGGCGTGCTGGCAGTCCCCCATACGCAGGATACTGCGAAAATCACCGTCACCCTTTCCGAAGGAAGCGGAACGCTCACCGTGGGCGGAAAGTCCGCTCAAAGCGGAAAAAGCGTAGAAGTCCCTCTGCAGGTAGGCAACAACATCATCTCCATCCTGCTCACCGATGAGGCTTCGGGCATCGGCATTCCCGTGACCGTTGCCATCACTCGCAAAGCCGCTGACGGCTTGGATCGCACCGAGGATTACCGAGGACAGTATCATTTCTCTCCCTACCATGGCTGGTTAAACGATCCCAACGGTCTGATTTACTACAACGATCAGTGGCATTTGTTCTATCAGTACATCCCCCTCACCACCGCCCATTCCGATGCGCAGAAGCACTGGGGACACGCCGTGTCCGATGATTTGGTGCATTGGGTGGATCTTCCCGTTGCCCTTGCGCCCGATAAGGAATTCGGTTCTATCTGGTCGGGCAGTGCGGTGGACGATCCCGAGAACAAGTCGGGACTCTTCCCCGGCAAGAGTAAGGATAATCTCCTTGCCTTCTTCACCCACCGTGCAGACAACGGCGTGCAGGTGCAGAGTATGGCATATTCCGCCGACGGCGGCGTGACCTGGACGAAGTATGCGGGCAATCCCATCCTTACCGCCAAGGACGATCCGCTGGGTGACGGCGCATTCCGTGATCCCAACGTCTTCTGGTGCGAGCAGATGAACACCTACCTGATGATCGTATCGGGCGGCCCTATCCGCATCTACTCCTCCGACGATCTGTTACATTGGACCTTCGAGAGCGGCTACGATAACGCTCATCCGCAGTACCGCCCCTCCGGCGTGAATTCCATCTATTCCGAGTGTCCCGATCTCTTTCCGCTGACGGTGGAAGGTGAAGACACGGTGAAGTGGATCTACACCGGTGCAGGCGACTGGTATATGATCGGCGATCTGAAGGAAGTGGACGGACGCATCAGCTTCGTGCCCGACAATAACAATCGCTATCCTCTGGAATTTGGTCACGATGCCTATGCGGGAGTCACCTTCAAGAAAGGTCCCGAGGGTAGAGTAGTGATGATCAGCTGGATGGCCAACTGGGGCTATGCGAACCAGATGCCCACCGATCCTTGGAACGGCTCCTTCACCCTCTGTTACGAACTGACGCTGAAAAAGACTGCCAAAGGTCTGCGCCTCTTCCAAAATCCCGTAAAGGAATATGAATCGCTCCGCGGTGAACCGCTGGCAGAGATCAAAGACGGCGTTATCGCACCTAAGGGTGAGAATCTCCTTGCCGATTGCAGAAGCGATCAGTTCGAGCTGATCGCCCATCTGAAGCCCGAGCAGGGCGTCACAGAGGTGGGATTTAAGCTGTTACAAGGCACCGAGCACGAAATGATCGTGAAGTACAATCCCAAAACCTCGCTGCTGACGCTGGACCGCGGAAACGTCTCGGACGTGAAGCCCGGCTCCTATGCAGGCGCCGCCATCTCCACCTATACGATTACGAAAAACGCAGACGGGGCGGTTGATCTGCGGATCTTCGTGGACTGGGGCTCCATCGAGGTGATTCCCAACCACGGCGAGATCTACGCCGCAGAGCTGATCTTCCCCGACTATGCAAGCATCGGAATGGAAGCCTACTCCAAGGGCGGCAATACCACGGCAGATATCACCGTTTATCCCTTGAATACCATTTGGCGAGACACCGAATCCACCGAAGTGACCGACCTTCTGCTGGACGTGCAGGACGGTGCGGTGCTGAACGTAGGCGAGACTTACACCATCCACTCCAGAGTGAAGAACCGCTTTGCCGACCAGTCGGTCACCTTTGCGGTAGACAACAAGGACGGCATTGTGGAGATCCTGTCGCAGGATGCAGGCTCGATTACGCTGAAAATTTTGAAAAAGGGCAAGTTCAGCATTACCGCCACCACCAAAGACGGTAGCAAATCGGTGACGGCGAACCTATCTGCAGGAGAGGTCACCTTCCACACCAATCTCACCGATTGGACCAACACCGGCAACGGCAGTTGGTCGATGGTGGCAGGAGGCTATCAGGGCGTTACCGGCAACGACGGCTTCGCCTTTGGCAGTGAAGTGTTCGAAGGCGACTTCAAGCTGGAACTGGACGTCACTATGCTCTCGGGTACTGCATTCGGTATCATCTTCTGCTCTACCGATAATCCCGGAGACGGATCGTATATGGTCAACTTCGACCTCACCGACCCGGTTCACGGTCACAAATTCCGCTTTACCGAGTTCCCCTATCGAGGCGACAGCAGTAACAACGCCGAAAAACGCTTCGCAGACAGTGTATCTCCTCAGCTTGGAAAGAAGCATCACATCGAGGTCATCTACGAGGACGGCAAGCTCACCTATATCTTTGACGGCGTGACCATTTTCGATCAGGTGAAAGACAAGGATCGCGGTGTGTCCTTCAAGAGCGGCAGAATCGGCGT
>JAFTMF010000079.1 GCA_017452565.1 Clostridia bacterium | reverse complement strand
GAGCGCTTCGATAGTATATCACATCGTTTTCTGTTTGTCAAGGGGTTTTTGAAAGTTTTTTTCATTTTTTTCTCTTTTGTGAAAAGTGCCTTGAAACAGCTCGATTTTTCATCTGATAGTTGACAAATCGCCTTGTTTGATTTATAATATATCTGTATGGCTATAATTGCCGTGAACCTTTTCCCTCATTATATATACGATATATCGAGATTTCATTATGGATACCTTTGCATCTGTTTTACAACAAATTAAATCCCCCGCCGACTTGAAACAGTTGAGCGATGCGCAGCTGTTGGATCTTTGCGGCGAGCTTCGGGCCTATCTCGTTTCCCACGTCACCGAAACAGGAGGGCATCTCGCCTCCAATCTGGGCGTAGTGGAACTGAGCGTCGCTATTCACCAAGTGTTCGATTCTCCCAAGGATCATCTGATTTGGGACGTGGGGCATCAATGCTACGTGCACAAGCTGCTCACCGGACGGCAAAGTCAGTTCGATACCATCCGCACCCCCGGCGGTCTGTCAGGATTTCCCAAACGCACCGAGTCGGATCACGACGCCTTCGGTGCCGGACATTCCTCCACCTCCATCTCCGCCGCCCTTGGCTTTGCCGAGGCCGATCGTTTATCCGGCAATGATGCGTTCACCGTTGCGGTGGTCGGCGACGGCGCTTTCACCGGCGGTCTGATTCACGAGGCGCTGAACAATATCAACAAAGATCTTCCTTTCGTCATTATTCTCAACGAAAACGAGATGTCCATCTCGCCCATTCGGGGCAGATTCTCCGACCATCTTGCGAAAATCCGCCACTCGCCACGCTATCATAAGACCAAGAAGGCTACCCGCCGTTTCATCCGCCGCATTCCATTGATCGGTGAAGCCACCTTCCGTGGCATCCGCAGAGTCAAGCAGTCGGCAAAAAACTTCCTATATAATAGTAACTATTTCGAAGATATGGGACTGTACTATCTCGGCCCCATTGACGGTAACGATTTCGTCACCGTCCGGGATATGCTGAAGGAAGCACGCTCCGAGCGGCAAGCAACCATTTTGCACATCAAGACAGTGAAGGGCAAGGGCTACGGACCTGCCGAAACCTCTCCCAACGAGTATCACGGCATCCTGCCGGGCAACAAGCCTGCTGCTTACAATTTCTCTGCCGAGGTAGGCAGACTTCTTTGCGAGCGTGCAAAGCAGGACAAAACAGTCTGTGCCATCACCGCGGCTATGGCCGAGGGCTGCGGCATCACCGATTTCGCAGCTCGCTATCCCGATCGTTTCTTTGACGTTGGCATCGCCGAGGAGCACGCCCTTGTTTTCGCCGCAGGGCTGGCCGCCGGTGGGATGCGACCGGTGTTCACCGTCTACTCCACCTTCCTGCAAAGAGGCTACGATAATCTCATCCACGATATTGCACTGCAAGATTTGCCCGTGACCGTGTGCATCGACCGCGCGGCACTGGCATCGGGGGACGGCCCTACCCATCACGGCATTTTCGACGTGGCGTTTTTGGGACAGATCCCCGGAATTCCGCTGTGGGCGCCTGCCGATTTTGAATCGCTCAGCCGAGCACTCACCGATTCGCTGGACTCGGGGCATCCCGCTTGCATCCGCTATCCCAACGCTAAACCACTGGACGAAGCGCTCTTCCCCTACGGCGAGTATCCCTTCCGTCGGAATTTCCCCGACGGCATTCAGCTCGATGCGCTGATCGTCACCTACGGACGGATCGCAGAAGAGGCGCTTGCCGCCGCTGTGCAGTTGAAATCCGAAGGCATCACCTGCGGCGTACTGCTTTGCGAGCAGTTATTGCCTATCTCCGCTCCCGCAGATGCGCTGGCGAAGTTGGTTGGCAACACCGACACGCCGATTCTGGTGCTGGAAGAAGGCATCAAGACGGGCGGTCTGGGTATGATGCTGAGAGAGGCGCTCCACGATCGGGCTATGCCCAATCGACTGGAAATTGCCGCTATCGAGGATCCCTTCGCCGCTTCCGAGAAGGGGCGCAAGCTGATCGCCACTATGGGCATCGACCGTACGGCGGTTGCCGCAAAGGTGCGAAAGCTACTGGAAAGTTAATCGGAGGGATTTATGAAGCAGATAAAAGCATTTAGCACATGGTACGCACATCGGATCACTCCCCTTGCAACTGCAATCCGTCCGCTTTTGCGCCGATCTCTGCTGATTTTGTCACTGCTGAACGATATTGCCGCCTTGATTATGATCGTCCACGGAGTGTTTCCGTTCAACGAAGTCATCGAACACATCATATTCCTTGCATTGGCGATATTGCTTCCCATTTCTTTACTGGCGATTGTTTTATACATTGCCACGTTGCAAATGGATCTGCACGCCCCCGCCATCCGTCATTGGGTGAAAATCATCCCGCCGGCTATATTGGTGAGTTCTTTCGTGGTATTTTACATCATCGAGTGGACTTACGGCAAAGGATCTCTCCAGTGGGAGCGTTACTTCGAAGCAGATTTCTTCAGCATCATCTGTATCTTTATGTCTAGCGCACTGTCTTCATTTTATGCTCATCTCTTGTCGCACGCAAAGTCCGGACGCTACGATAGTTAACTTCACTTTTCTTCATATTTATATATAAGTATTCACCCCGCAAAATTGCATTGCAATTTTGCTTATCAAAAGTTCTTGAAGGGTTTAAGGGAAACTTCTTACAAGAAGTTTCCCTTATAAAAATTATGCAAACATATCACGCCGGAAAAACACAAGTCGCAGTAGTAGGCGCAGGTCACGCAGGCATTGAAGCCGCCCTTGCTACCGCTCGGATGGGTCTTGACACCATCCTGTTTACGCTTTCCTTGGATGCCGTGGGCAATATGCCCTGCAATCCTGCTATTGGCGGCACGGGAAAGGGACATCTCGTATACGAAATTGACGCGCTGGGTGGAGAGATGGGCTACGCTGCCGATCTGGTCACCCTGCAATCCCGCACGCTGAATCTGGGCAAAGGTCCCGCCGTTCACTCCAAGCGAGTGCAAGCGGATCGCCTGCTCTACCGTGCATATATGAAAAAGGTGTTGGAAAACACCCCCAATCTCACCCTCAGACAGGCGCAGATCACCGACATTCTCTTCAACGAAGGCAAAGCCGTGGGGGTAGTCACCCAATACGGTGCTGTTTGGGATGCCGATGCGGTGATTCTCGCCACCGGTACCTTCCTCTCCTCCCGTACCATCACGGGCGAGGCTGTGGAGATGGCAGGCCCCGACGGTATGACCTCGGCAGGTGCGCTCTCTGATAGCCTGCGAAATGCAGGAATCCGTCTGATGCGCTTCAAAACAGGCACTCCCCCTCGCATTCACGCCGATTCCATCGACTATTCCAAATTGGAGGTGCAGGAGGGCGAGAGCGAAGTCATCCCCTTCTCTACCCGCACTTCTCCCGATGCTTTCAGCAATTTCAAGCAGATTCCCTGCCATATCGCCTACACCAACACGAAAACCCACGAGATTATCAAAGCAAATCTCCACCGATCGCCCCTCTACGGCGGTGTGATCGAGGGGACGGGCCCCCGCTACTGCCCCTCCATCGAGGACAAGGT